>NZ_LFJB01000020.1:0-130101 GCF_006658625.1 Bradyrhizobium sp. UNPF46 | reverse complement strand
GCCGCTCCGACATCAAACTTCCGACCAAGGTCCAACCCAAACGCCAATCAGCAACGAATTTGCCGGTTTTTCAGCAGACTGCTAGTTCCATCCGCATGCGCACCCGCAGGAACCATCCGTCCTCGCGAACATTCTGATGGAGGAGTTGCGGCGAGCCCGGCTCGCGATGTTCGCCATCCGCCGATGGGGGAGCTGTGAGTACAGTCATAGAGAACCTGCTGCTGCGAAAGCAGAAGCTCGTGGAGCAGCTCGAAAAGGCGCCATCGGTCGAGGACCGCGACAGGATCGAGCACCAGCTCGAACAGATCAACACGGCGCTGGATTTCCTGGACAGGCCGGGACCGAGGGACGCGAAATAGCCGCGCTCAATCCGCTTTGGCCGTCTCCACCTTCAGAGCCCTGGCATAGACCAGGCCCGAATTGGTGATGTGCGTCGTCATCAACGCTTCAAACGCATCGAACTCGCCGCGCGCGAACAAATCGAGCAGCTTGCGGTGCTCGTCGAATGACGTGCGGGTCCGCACGTCGATCGGCGAGGTCAGATTGGTGCGGAGCGCGGCGACGCGGCCGGAGACCAGCTGGTAGGATTCGGCGAGGTAGCGGTTGCCGCAATGGGCGAACAGCGCCTCATGAAAGGCGGCATCGGCGCGGCCATAGGCGATGTTGTCCTTTGCCGCCACTGCCGGCTCCATCGCGGCGATCGCCTCGCTCATCGACGCGATAGCGCCATCGCGGTCGTGGCGATAAGCGAGCTCTGCGGCTTTCGGCTCGAGCGCGATGCGGAAGGTGCAGAGCGCATGGATGTCCTCCGCGCTCGGCGTGAAGACAAAGCTGCCGACTTGCGGGCGGATCACGACGAGGCCCTGCGCCTGCAGCTGGCCCATCGCCTCGCGCACCGGCGTACGGCTGACGCCGAATGAATTCGCCACCATCTCCTCGGAGATGGCGGCTCCAAGCGCGAACTCGCCGTCGATGATGGCCTGCCGCAGCCGCTGCATCACCCGCTGCGACAGCGATTTCGGCGTATCGAGCTTGAGCGATCGCATCTTCAGCTCTCAGACGACCTTGCCGGGATTGAGCAGATGGTCGGGATCGAGCGCGGCCTTCAGCGTCCGCATCAGCGCGATCTCGGGCTCGCTCCGGGCGTGGCCCAGCCATTTCTTCTTCAGGGTGCCGATGCCGTGCTCGGCGGAGACGCTGCCGCCGAGCTCGCGGACGAGCCCGTAGATGATCGTGTCCATCTCTTCCTTCGGCTGCTGCTCGACGGGAAGGCCGGTGACCCAGGACACGAGGTGCAGATTGCCGTCGCCGATATGGCCGTAATAGACGCTCTCGCATCCCTCGATGCCGGCTGCGAGCGCCGCCTTGCAGCGCGTGACGAACTCGTCCATCCGGGCCACCGCAAGGCCGATGTCATAGGAGATGTGCGGGCCCAGCACCTGGCCGAACTCGGCGCAGATGTCGCGCACGCGCCAGAAGGCCTGCGTCTGCGCCAGCGATTGCGCCACGGCGGCATCCGCCAGCAGCCCGCGCTCCATCAGCTCTTCGAGCCAGGCCTGGAAGCGCGGCGCGTCCACGCTCTCGTCGGTGCCCTGTGCCTCGACCAGCACGTAGAGACCGTGGCCTGCGGCGACCGGCGGCTTCACGCCGGCGCGAGCCGTGATCACGTCCCAATAGTCCGGCCACATCACCTCGAACGCCGACAGCAACGGGCCGAGGCCGCTGCGCGCCGCGCCGAGCAGCGCGATCACCGCGGCATAGTCCGTCAGCGCGCAGAGCGCGGCCATGGTCGAGCGCGGCTTTGGGAACAGCTTCAGCACCACGCGGGTGATGATGCCGAGCGTGCCTTCCGAGCCGATGAAGAGATGTTTCAGATCGTAGCCCGCATTGTTCTTCATCAGCTTGTTGAGGCCGGTGATGATGGTGCCGTCGGGCAGCACGACTTCCAGGCCGAGCACCAGCTCGCGCGTCATGCCGTAGCGGATCACGCGGTTGCCGCCGGCATTGGTCGAGAGATTGCCGCCGATCGCGCAGGAGCCGCGCGAGCCGAGATCGAGCGGAAAGAAGAAGCCGGCCTCGTCCGCGGCCTTCTGGATCGCCTCCAGCGGCGTGCCTGCTCTCACCGTCATCGTCATCGACGCGGGGTCGATCTCCTCGATGCCGATCATGCGCTCCAGCGAGATCGCGACCCAGCCGGCCTCGGGCGAGGCGCCGCGGCACAGGCCGGTCAGTCCGCCCTGTGGCACGAACGGCAGATGGGCCTGCCGGCAGGTCGCAACGGCATCGGCCACGCCTTGCGCATCGGCGGGACGGATCACCGCGAGCGGCATCTGCGGCAGGCTCGCGCTCCAGTCGTTGCAATTGCGCGCCGGCACGTCGGTGCCGATCAACACCGCGGCCGCACCGAGCCTGTCGCGCAGCGCGCCGAGCAATTGGTCGGGCCGCCCGACGGGGGTCACCATGTTCATGCGAGACCTCCTCAAGATCTGGCTGCGCCGTTTGCGCGCCGTGACGTCGGAAAGGGTTTGCGTCGCTCTTGTATGTAAGGTACAAGGTCGAAAGTAAAGCAAAAACAGGACTCGGTAAGGCCTCCCAAGGTCGTTTGAGATCAGAGGCTTAGTTTCCGGGTCGGAGCAAAGGGCAGTGTGATGACCGAGGCAATTCGCGGGTTCTGGGTGGCGTCGGCGACGCCGCTGGCGGCCGACGGCAGCGTGGATTCGGCCAAGCTCGCGGCTCACGCCAAGCAGCTTTTCGGCAAGGGCGTTGACGGCGTCGTGCTGTTCGGCACCACCGGCGAGGGCACCTCGTTCAACGTCACCGAGCGCGTTGCGACCGTCGAAGCCGTGCTCAAGGCCGGCATTGCGCCGGAACGCATCGGCGTCGGCGGCGGCTTCCCCGCCATCACCGACAGCGTCGCACTCTCACGTGCCGTGCTCGGCCTCGGCCTGCGTCACGTGCTGGTGCTGCCGCCTTACTTCGATCGCAGCGCCACGCCTGAAGGCATCGAGGATGCCTTTGCCGCGATCATCGACGGCGTCGCCGACGATCGGCTGCGCGCCTATCTCTATCACATCCCGCAGATCTCGGGCGTTGCGATCCCGACCGGCGTTGCTGCGAACCTGCGCAAGCGTTACGGCAGGGTGGTCGCGGGTCTGAAGGATTCCAGCGGCGACTTCAAGCAATTCCAGGCGTTCCGTGCCGCGGCGCCCGAACTCGCCATCACCGTCGGGAACGAAACCGATATCGCCCGCGCGATCGCCGCCGGTGGCGCCGGCACCATCTGCGGCATGGCCAACATCGCGCCGGAGCTGGTCAAGGCGATGATCGATGGCAAGGATGTCGAACTGCGCATGCAGGCTGCGGCCGAAATCGTGCTGAAGACGCCGTCGTTCCTCGCGACGCTGAAGGCCATCATGGCGGCGCAGACCGGCGACCCCGCGTGGTTGCGCGTGCGCCCGCCGCTCCGCGCATTGTCGGACGGCTCCGCGTTCAAGCGGAAGCTCGACGAGTTGATGGCTCCCGCCATCGCGTGAGACCGCACAGCATCGCGATACGCGGCCGCAATTCGCGCGCTGCGTGTCGCGGCCGGCGTCCCGCCAATTAGAGATTGCCGCTCAATGCCGGTCCGTTCTTAGAACGATTCAACACTAGAGCGATTCAAGCTCCGTTGCGGTTCTCCTCGATCCCGTCGGCTGTTACACGCGCACACTTCAATGTTCCTGACGTGAAGTGGATTGAAAGTGCGTGCCTCCGTGGATGGCCTGCGTATCGGCAGCCATCGTCATCGTGCCGGCAGGAGCCGTGCAGGTCTTCTCGTCGGTGTAGTCGTGCTGCTCACCGAATTTTCATCCCCCATGACGAGCGCGCAGGCGCAGTCGGCTCTGCCGCCGGTGACGGTGGAGGCCCCGGCGCAGCGGGCGAGGCCGGCACGCGTATCGGAGCAATCGTCACGCCGGACGCAGGCCGCGGCTCGCCGCCAATCCGCCCGCAATCCTGCCCCGACACCGCCGACGCTGTCGGAGCGTGCCGCCGCAGACGCCGCCGCCCAGCAGGCTGCCAAGCTCGGCTATCGCGCGATGCCGAGCGCGACCACGCTGCGCAGCGGCGCCTCGCCGCTCGACACCTCGCAGGCGGTCAACGTCGTGCCCGAGCAGGTGTTGAAGGATCAGCTGCCGCGCAACATCGACGATGCACTCGTCAATATCTCCGGCATCACCCAGACCAACACGCTCGCCGGCACCCAGGACGCGGTGATCCGCCGCGGCTTCGGCGACAATCGCGACGGCTCGATCATGCGCAACGGCATGCCGCTGGTGCAAGGGCGCAGCCTGAACGCCGCGGTCGAGAGCGTCGAGGTGCTCAAGGGACCGGCGTCGCTGCTCTACGGCATCATGGATCCCGGCGGCATCGTCAATACGATCAGCAAGCGCCCCGAGCTCTATCAGCACGGCTCGGTCACGCTGCTTGGCTCGACCTACGCGAACAATCGTAGCGGCGCCGACGGCACGCTCGACATCACCGGCCCGATCGGCGACGGCGGTCTGGCCTATCGCTTCATCGGCTATGGCGTCAGCGAGGACTATTGGCGCAATTTCGGCCGCCACCGGGAAATGCTGGTGAACCCGTCGCTGGCCTGGTACGGCGAGACCACGACGGTGCAGCTCACCTATGAGCACCGTGAGTTCATCTACCCGTTCGACCGCGGGACCGCCTTCGTCAAGGGGGCGCCGCTGGCGATCCCGGCGACGCGCCGGCTCGACGAGCCCTTCAACAATATGTGGGGCACCTCCGACCTGGTGCAGGGCTCTGTCGAGCAGAAGCTCGACGACAATTGGAAGGTCACCGCGGCTTACAGCTACAACACCGAGACCTACAGTGCCAATCAGCTTCGCATCACCGGCGTCAACGCCACGACCGGCGTCGAGACCCGCAGCAACGACGGCACCCAGAATTCGCTGAGCAACGCCAGCTATGGTACCTCCTATTTGCAGGGCGACGTCTGGGTGGGCGGCTTCCGCAACGAGCTCCTGTTCGGCGGAGAGGCACTCTACCGCACCATCGATCGCCGTGATTTGATCCGCCAGGCGACGCCGAGCTTCAATTTCTACAACCCGGTCTACGGACTGGTCACACCGGGCACGACGGTTTCGGCAACCGACAGCGAGCAGACCGACAAGCTCGGCACCCGCGGCTTCTTTGCCCAGGACACGTTCCATCTGACAAACTGGCTGTCGGTGGTCGGCGGCGTGCGCTGGATGGAATACGAGCAGCTCGCCGGAAAGGGCCGGCCCAAATTCATAACCAACACCGACCTCGCGGGAGATAAGGTGCTGCCGCTCGGCGGCGTCATCTTCAAGCTGAACGATCAGCTCTCGTATTACATAAGCTACACGCAGTCGCTGAAGCCGACCTCGACCATCGCGGCTTTCACCACCGGCTTCGTCGTCGACTCCACCATTGCGCCCGAGGAGGGAACGCAGTGGGAGACCGGACTGAAGTTCGATGTCAACAAGCGGCTGTCAGGCACCCTGGCGGTTTACGACATCGAGAAGAAGAACGTGCTGGTGCTCGACGACATCGGCAACGGAAAGTCGGCGGCGCGCACCTCCGGCGCCGCCCGATCGCGGGGCGTCGAATTGGACGTGACCGGCAGGCTGAGCGATCAGTGGAGCATGATCGGAAGTTACGGCTATACCGATGCGCGCCTGATCAATGATCCCGTCGTCGGCAACGCAAAGCTGCTGAACGCCGCGATGAACACGGCCTCACTCTATCTCGTCTACGATTTCGGCGACGCACTCGCCGGACGTCTGCGGCTCGGCGGCGGCGCGCGCTATGTCGGTGACCGGCCGGGCGACAACGCCAACACGTTCTTCATGCCGTCCTATACCGTCGCAGACATCTTCGCGACCTACGACACGAAGGTCGACAATCTGCCCGTGACCTATCAGTTCAACGTCAAGAACCTGTTCGACAAGGTCTACTACACCTCCACCACCGGCAACGCCCTCAACGTCGCGATCGGTGATGCGCGGCGCGTCTCGCTGTCGGCGACGGTGAAGTTCTAGCCATGGCCACGCGGCTCGGACACTCGATCAAGGCGGTCCTGTTCCAGGTCCATTCCGTCGCGGGCCTGATCCTGGCCGTGCTGGTGTCCCTGATCGCGCTGACCGGCGCGATCATGAGTTTCGAGGACGAGATCGTCGATCACCTCAACGCCGGCATCGTGCAGGTCGCGCCGCGTCAGGCGCCGGCGCTGATGCCGGACGAGTTGGTGGCGCGGTTGAAGGCAGCTCAGGACCTCGGCAAGGTCGCCGCGGTCACGCTGTCGAGCGATCCGTCCGCGGCGGTTCATGTCCGCTTTGCGCGTGACGAGCAGGGCGGCCGGCCCACCTCGCTCTATGTCGATCCCTATAACGCGCGCGTGCTGGGCGCGCCGCGTGGCGAGGCGTTTTTCGCGACCGTACGCCGGTTGCATCGCTGGCTGCTCATTCCCGGCGACGGCAAGGGCTGGGGGCGTCCGATCACCGGTACAATCGCGCTCGGTCTGATCGTCATGCTGGTCTCGGGCCTCGTGCTGCGCTGGCCGCGCCGTGCGGGCAGCGTGAAGATGTGGCTGAAGCCGAATCTCGGGCTCAGCGGCCGTGGACTGCACCGGTCGCTGCACACTGTGATCGGCACCTGGGTGCTGCCGGTCTATCTGACGATGACGCTCACCGGGCTGTTCTTCTCGTTCGAATGGTACAAGGACGGCGTCACATGGCTGCTGGCGCGCCCCCACGTTGCCGCGGCGAAGATGCCCGCAAAGTCGCCGCGTGCGGCCGGACGCGGCGAGCCCGCCTCGCCGATCGGGTTCGATCAGGCCTGGACCACGTTCCAGCGCGAGGAGGGCGATCGGTTCTCCAGGGCCTTGCTGACGCTGCCGGGCGGCGCGGGCACGGCGATCCGGATCCGGTCGTGGGGCAAGAATTCGTTGCTGGAGACCACGCGCGACGAATTCCGCATCGATGCCGTCACCGGGCGGCTGATCTCGGCAGAGCGCTATGCCGACAAGACCTTCGGCGAGAAGATCATCGCAGCCATCTACGACATCCATCGCGGCGAGATCCTGGGCTGGCCAGGCAAGCTCGCCTTCATGATCGCTGCGATGCTGATGCCGTTGTTCGCGGTCACCGGCGTGCTGCTCTACCTGTCGCGCCGCAAGCTGCGGCGACTGGCGCAGCCACCGCTCGGACGGCTCGTTCCCGGCGAGTGAGCGGACGAGGCTAGCCAACGCGCCTCCAATCGGTCAAAAGCCCCTGGCTTGTCCTTGCCAGGGTCCACGCCATGAAGCTTCCCACCGTCACCCCCGCCGATGTCCGCCGCGCCCTGCTGCTGCGCGAAGAGATCGCGCTGCTCGATCTCAGATACGAGGCCGGCTTTGCGACGGGGCATCCGCTGTTCGCCGCCAACATGGCCGCCGACCGGATCGACATCGAAGCCGAAACGCGGCTGCCGCGCAAAAATGTTCCGATCGTGCTCTATGATGACGGCGAGGGGCTGGTCGCGAGCGGCGCGGAGCGCCTCGCCGCGCTCGGCTATACCGATATCAGCGCGCTCGACGGCGGGCTGAAGGCCTGGCGCGACGCGGGCTATGAGGTCTTCGAGGACGTCAATTCCTATTCGAAGGCGTTCGGCGAGCTGGTCGAAGCGCGCCGGCACACGCCCTCGTTCAGCGCCGATGAGGTGGCAAAACTGATCGCCGACAAGGCTGACATCGCCATCCTCGACGTTCGCCGTTTCGACGAATATGCGACCATGAACATTCCGGGCTCCGTCAGCGTGCCCGGCGCGGAGCTGGTGCTGCGGGCAGGGCAGGCAGCGCCAAATCCCGACACCACCATCATCGTCAATTGCGCCGGCCGCACGCGCTCGATCATCGGCACCCAGTCGCTGATCAATGCCGGCGTGCCCAACAAGGTGCGCGCGCTGCGCAACGGCACCATCGGCTGGACGCTGGCCAAGCACGCGCTCGACCACGGTGCCGACAGGCGTGGCGCGATCGGGTCGTTCGCGGGTGGTCCTGCCAATGCGCGCGACGTCGCCTATCGCGCCGGCGTTCGTCATATCGGCGCGAGCGAGATGGCGGCGCTGCTCGCGCAGACCGATCGCACGCTCTATCGCTTCGACGTGCGCGACGCGGAAGAGTATACCGCCGGCCATCTCCCGGGCTTTCGTCACTATCCCGGTGGCCAGCTGGTCCAGGAAACCGACATGGCCGCACCCGTGCGTGGCGCGCGCATTCTCCTGACCGACGACAAGGGCGTGCGTGCCGACATGACGGCGTCGTGGCTCGCGCAGATGGGCTGGGAGGTCTATGTGCTGGAAGGCGGCCATGACGGCGCACTGGCGATCGGCGCGCCGCACGTGCTGCCCAAGCCGGATCCGGCGCACCGCTACCGCCGGCCCTATGAAGGCACCGACGTCGCGGAGAAGGCGATGCAAGCCTATCTCGATTGGGAATACGGCCTCGTCGAGCAGCTCCGCCGTGACGGCACGCATGGGTTTTATGTGATTTGAGAAGAAGGCGGAGCCGCTGGGATACCAAGCATCGCCGCATCCCGCCATCTTCCCTCCGTATCCGCCCCTATTGTGCTGCCCCTGCTCCGCGGTCTATGTGCTCAGGCAAAGCCGCCATGTCAGGAGATTCCATGTCAGCCCCAGGCCAGAGCCAGGAGCGGAGCGCGAAGGCGCTGCTGCTCGAAGGCGTCAACGATAGCGCTGTCGATCTTTTCAAGGGCGCGGGCTTCACCAATGTCGAGCGGCTGACTAAGGCGCTGGACGGCGAGGATCTGCGCCGCGCGCTCAAGGGCGTGTCGCTGCTCGGCATCCGCTCGCGTACCCAGGTCACCGACGAGATACTCGCGGCCGCCGACCAGTTGCTCGCGGTCGGCTGCTTCAGCGTCGGCACCAATCAGGTCGATCTCATGGCGGCGCGCAAGCGCGGCATTCCCGTCTTCAACGCGCCGTTCTCCAACACGCGCAGCGTCGCCGAGCTCGTGATCGGCGAGATCGTGATGCTGCTGCGGCGGATCTTCCCGCGCTCGGTGTCGGCCCACGCGGGCGGCTGGGACAAGTCGGCGACCGGCAGCCGCGAGGTGCGCGGCCGCACCCTCGGCATCGTCGGTTACGGCAATATCGGCTCGCAGCTCTCGACGCTGGCCGAGGCCATCGGCATGCGCGTGATCTATTTCGACCGTACCGACAAGCTCCGCCACGGCAATACCGAGCCGGTCGAACGGCTGGAGGAGCTGTTGGCCCAGAGCGACGTCGTCAGCCTGCACGTGCCGGAGACGCCGGAGACCGCGGGCATGATTGGCGAGAAGGAGCTGGCCGCGATGAAGCCGGGCTCGTTCCTGATCAACAACAGCCGCGGCACCGTGGTCGATCTCGACGCGCTTGCGCGCGCTTTGCGCGACGGCCATCTCGCGGGCGCGGCCGTCGACGTGTTTCCGGTCGAGCCGTCGTCGAATTCGGACCGCTTCAAAAGCCCGGTGCAGGGCCTCGAGAACGTCATCCTCACTCCGCATATCGGCGGCTCCACCGAGGAGGCGCAGGAGCGCATCGGCGGCGAAGTCGCGCGCAAGCTGGTCGACTATTTCATCACGGGCTCGACCATGGGCGCGGTGAATTTCCCCGAGGTGCAGCTGCATCTGCGCCCCTCGGGCGCGCGCTTCAGCCATGTCCACCGCAACGTGCCCGGCATGCTGCGCCGGCTCAACGAGGTCTTCCTCCAGCGCGACATCAACATCGCCGCGCAATATCTGGAGACATCAGGCGATCTCGGCTACGTCGTGCTCGACGCCGATCTCGGCGGCCAGGATTCGGCGACGCTGCTCCAGCAGATTCGCAGCCTCGACGGCACGATCGGCGCGCGGCTGGTGTTCGAGCACTAACGGACGACAAACCACCCTCATTGACGATCGTCGGGAGGTCGCGTTCAATGCGATCTCCTGACGGATCGAACAGACAAAGCCGGGTGGAAACGATGACGCTGACAAGAGCGAAGCTGTGCGCATGGCTCGTGGGCACGGCGGCGGCGCTGAGCGCGAGCGCTGCGTTCGCCGCGACCCTGCCGGAGGCTGCGGAGGCGGTCTGCAAGGGGCTCATCGGCGGCGCCGATGCCGTGAAGATCGATTCCGCAACCTTGCAGGCGCCGTCGCAGCTCGCGGTGGCCGAACGCGGGCCGACACCGTCCGGGCGCATCACGCCGGCCAATCCCGCCTTCTGCAAGGTGCTCGGCCATATCGACCCCGCAGATCCCAAGGCGCCGCCGATCAGATTCCAGGTCAATCTGCCCGTCGGGTGGAACGGGCGCTCGGTGCAATATGGCGGCGGCGGCTTCAACGGCGTGCTGATCAGCGGCCTCGGGCTGCCGCCGGCCTATCCCTTCGACAAGCCGTCACCGCTGGCGCGCGGCTTCGTCACCTACGGCACGGATTCGGGCCACGAGACCAGGCAGGGCGAGCCACCGCAGGTCTTCGCGCTGAATGACGAGGCGTTCGAGAATTTCGCCCATCGCGCCTACAAGAAGGTACGCGACGCCGCCGTTGGGTTGATGGAGCGTGCCTACGGCAGGAAGCCGGACACGATGTATTTCATGGGCTCGTCCGAGGGCGGCCGCGAAGGCCTCACCATGGCGCAGCGTTACCCCGACGATTTCGACGGCATCTTCGCCCGCGTGCCCGTGATCAACTGGGTCGGCCTGCAGCACGCCGGCACACGGTCCGGTCTCGTCACGATGGGCGCGGGCTGGATCAATCCGGCGCAGGTCAAGCTCGTCGGCGAGGCGGTGCGGGCGGCGTGCGACAAGGCCGACGGTTCCGACGATGCGCTGGTGCAGGATCCCGTCGGCTGCAAGGCGGCCTTCAAGGTCGAGACGCTGCGCTGCGCGTCCGGCCAAAGCGGCGATCAGTGTCTGACCGATGCGCAAGTGAAGGCGATCGAGACGCTGCACGCGACCTACAAATTCCCGTTCGCGCTCGCCAATGGGCTCGACGATTATCCTGGCTGGGGCGTGTCGGGCGAGGATACGCCGGCGATCGGCCCGACCGGCGGCTGGACGGCGTGGTGGCTCGGCACTGCGCCGCCGGCGCAGCCGCCTGCGCCCAATAACGGCATCGCCTGGATCTACGGCGCCGGCGGCATTCAATACGTGTTCGCGCGCGATCCCAAGCTCGACGTCACCACCTACAAGGTGGAGGAGCACAAGGCGCGGCTGCTCGAAGTGTCGAAGCTGATGGATTCGACCGATCCCGATCTCAGCCGCTTCCGCGCCCGCGGCGGCCGGCTGATCATGCTCGAGCACATGGCCGACTACGCCCAGAGCCCCTATGCCGGCATCCGCTATTTCGAGAGCGTCGAGCGCAAGCTCGGCAAGACCGAGACCGCGGAGTTCGCGCGGCTCTACACCGCGCCCGGCGTCGACCATGTCGGCTCCGGCGCGCCGGCCAATGTCGACATGCTGAGCGTGCTGGTCGACTGGGTCGAGCAGGGCAAGGCGCCCGGCGATCTCGAAGTCGGCGAGCAAAAGGTCGAGGCGCCATCCTTCGCGACATTGCGCGCGCTGCCGCTGTGCCGCTGGCCGGCCTGGCCGCACTACAAGAGCGGCCCCGTGACGGAGGCGTCGAGCTTCACCTGCGCGCCGTAGCGAAGCGGGCCGTTTGACAATGACCTTGCGTCCGGCTATCTATTTCGCATGCGAAATAAAAGCGCCGACGCGCGGCATCATCGCCTGATCTATCTGCTCAACGTCGCCCAGCGCCGCCTGCAGCGCTGGATGGCCGCACGGCCGGAGAACGAGGTGACGCCGGCGCAGGCGGGGCTGTTGTTCATCCTCGGCAAGCAGGATGGCGTCCTGATGGGCGAGGCGGGTGCGGCGCTGGATATGGGGCCGGCCGGCATTTCCGGCCTCGTCGACCGCACCGAGGCTGCGAAGCTGATTGAGCGGCGGGCCGATCGCGAGGACGGACGCGCCTGGCGGATCTGGCTGACGCCGAAGGGGCGGACCGCGCTGGCGCAGGCGAAGGCCGGTGTGGCCGAGGTCAACGCCGCACTGACGGACGGATTCTCGGCCGCGGAGATCGAAATCGTCGCGCGCTGGCTGATTAGCATTCAAGACAAGTTTCCAAGATCTTCAGAGACACGACATTCAGACGACTAGAAGGAGAGACCCATGACCGAGCATGTCCGGATCGAGAACAACGGCGGAATCCTCACCCTCACGCTGGCGCGTCCCGACAAGAAGAACGCGCTGACGGACGCGATGTACGGCAAGCTTGCCGACACCATCGAATCCGCCGAGTTCGATCCGTCCGCGCGCGTGATCCTGATCCGCGGCGAGGGCGACATGTTCACCGCCGGCAACGACGTCGGCGAATTTGCCGCCGTCGCGGCCGGCAAGTCCGAGGGCAGCCGCAACGTCATCCGCTTCATCCAGTCGTTGGCGCGCTGCACGAGGCCGCTGGTCGCGGCGGTGCAGGGCCGCGCCGTCGGCGTCGGCACCACGATGCTGCTGCATTGCGACCTCGTCGTGCTCGCCGACAACGCGCAATTGTCGACGCCTTTCGTCAGCCTCGCACTGGTGCCGGAAGCCGCCTCCAGCCTGTTGATGCCGGCGCGCATCGGCCATGCCCGCGCCTATGAGATGTTCGCGCTGGGTGAGGCCGTGCCGGCGCAGGCCGCGCTGCAATGGGGTCTCGCCAACCGTGTGGTGCCGCTCGACAAGCTCGATGCCGAGGCGCTCGCGCTGGCGCAGCGCCTTGCCCGCCAGCCGGCCGGCGCGCTCACCGCGACCAAGCGCCTGATGCGCAACGGCGAGGTGCTGGTCGCCCAGATGCAGGCCGAAGGCGAGCAGTTCGCCCAGCGCCTGCGCACCGCCGAGGCGCGCGAGGCCTTCACGGCCTTCGCCGAGCGCCGGGCGCCGGATTTCACCAAGGTTGCGTGAAACCGGGGGCGCGAGGGGCCGGTCGTTAACATTTGATACAAGCTTAACCGAACGTTGGCAGGTCAGGGTGCAAGGTGGCCTCTCGTGGAGAGTAGGTCCCTTGGCCCATGTCAATTTTTAAGAAATCGGTAAGCAAGCTGCTTCTTGTTCTGATGGCGCTTTTGGCCATCGGTGCGCTGACCAGCACGGCGATCCAGATGGGTGGCGCGTTCGGCCGCTACCGCGACAGTCTGGAGACCGAGCGGCTCGCTGCCGCCGACAAGGCGATCTTCCATGGCGTGCTCGCGCTGCGCACCAATCGCGGTGACGCCCAGAGCGCGCTGCTCGGGGAGGACGATCCGCGCGCCAAGCTCGAAGCAGCCGAGAAGGCTGAGCAGGCCGGCTATGATTCCATCGCCGCGGCGCTGCCGACCGTCGAATTCGCCCGTCGTGACGAGCTCGCCGGCACGCTGAAGCAGCGCTGGGCCGACGCCGCACCGCAATTCCAGTTGTTCTACGACGAGGCCAAGCGTCTGCGCGCCGAGCGCAAGATCGAGCGAACCAATTCCTGGTACGATGCCGTCACCAAGGTGATCGACACCGCGAACCTTGCCTCCACCGCGGTGTCGAACCGTGCCTGGATGAACGATCCCTACATCGCGCGCATGATTCAGGTCCGCCGCTTCGCCTGGCAGGTCCGCGACCGCTACGGCATCCATTGCTCGTCCCTTCGCTCGAACGTCAACGGCAGCAAGCCGCTCGACGACGCCCAGAAGCGGTCGGTGGCGCAATGGGACGGCACCATCACTTCCGCCTGGGCCGGCATGAGCGAATTGCTGGCGGCGCCCGACGTGACGGCGGAACTGGTGTCGGCGGCCAACGACGCGAAGGCCAAGACCGACGGCGCTCTCAAGCAGATCAACGAGCTTGCCAAGAATTTCGACGGCAGCGGCAAGCCTGCGCTCCCTGCGGCGGAATGGAATACGCTGTGCCAGGCGCCCTTCGCGCCGATCGTGGCGGTCGCCAACAAGGCGCTCGACCAGTCGATCGCGCGTGCCGAGATGGTTCAGGCCAAAGCTCTCACCAACCTCATCGTGCAGTCGCTGGCGTTCGTGCTCGCGTTGGCCGTGACCCTGGCCGGCGTGTACGTGGTGCGCAATCGCCTGATGCGCCCGGTTCGCGCCATTCTCGACGCCATCGCCCGCATCAGCGCGCGCGACTATGCGACGCCGGTGCCGCAACCCCGGCATCCCGACGAGTTCGGCACCATGGCCGCCGCACTCGAAAGCCTGCGTGAAAGCGCGGCGACCGCCGAGCGCCTCGGCCGGGAGCGCGAATCGCAGCAGGCGCTGCAGCTCGCCCGCTCCGGCACCGTCGATGCGGCTTGCCGCAGCTTCGACGACACCGTGCAGGCGGTGATCCAGAGCGTTGCGGCCTCGACGCGGGAGCTCGACGCCACCGCGAGCGGCGTGCGCTCGCTGGTCACGCAATCGAGCAGCCAGACCGCGGCGGTCTCGTCCGCAGCCGAGCAGGCCACCAACAATCTCGAGACCATCGCGGCCGCGACGGAAGAGCTCTCCGCATCCGTCGGCGAGATCTCCGCGCAGGTGCAGGCCAGCGCCCGCGAGGCCCGCGAGGCCGTGTCGCAGGCCGAGCAGACCAACGCGACGGTCGAGATCCTCGACCAGACCGCCAGCCGCATCGGCGAGGTCGTGAAGATGATCAACGCGATCGCCGCCCAGACCAACCTTCTGGCCTTGAACGCCACCATCGAAGCCGCGCGTGCGGGCGAGGCCGGCCGCGGCTTCGCCGTGGTCGCCGGCGAGGTCAAGAGCCTCGCCTCCCAAACCGCGACGGCGACGGAAGAGATCTCGCGCCAGGTCGAGGAGATCCAGGGCGCGACGGGCCAGGCGGTCGCAGCGATCCGTTCGATCGGCGGCGCCATCAGCGGCATCGACGAGAAGATGACGGCGATCGCCGCCGCCGTCGAAGAGCAGCGCGCCGCGACCACCGAGATCTCGCGCAACTTCCAGCAGGCCGCGCAGGGCACCCGCGAGGTCACGGACACCATCGGCAGCGTCGCCAGGCTCAACCAGGAGACCGGTAATGCAGGTACGGTGTTGTCGGAATCCGTCAAGAAGATGTCGGCTGACGCCGATCGTCTCCGCGTCGCGGTCGAGGGCTTCCTGGGCGCGGTGAAGACCGCGTAGTTTCGCCTCATTTGTCCATCCCGACGTCGCGCGTTCGGCATTGCCGCCGATCCGCGCGGCGGCTACATCTGTGCCGCCGCGCTCCGCGGGCGATGCGACAGACGTAAGACCTATCAGGGATGGAGAGTTCGATGCCGGTCACCCCACACAAGGCCCAGCGCCCCTATCGCGGCGTGTTCCCGGTCGCGCCCACCATCTTCGATGAGCGCGGCGAGCTCGATCTCGAAGGCCAGCGCCGCTGCATCGATTTCATGATCGACGCCGGCTCGCACGGCATCTGCATCCTCGCCAATTTCTCCGAGCAGTTCGTGCTCACCGATGCCGAGCGCGAGACCGTGATGCACGCGGTGCTGGAGCATGTCGCGGGCCGGGTTCCCGTGATCGTCACCACCACCCATTTCAGCTCGGCGGTTTGCGCCGCGCGCAGCAAGCAGGCCGAAGCTGCCGGCGCCGCCATGGTGATGGTGATGCCGCCCTATCACGGTGCGACCTTCCGGGTTCCGGAGAAGGGCATCGTCGAATTCTTCAAGGTGCTCTCGGGCGCGATCGACATCCCCGTCATGATCCAGGATGCGCCGGTGGCGGGGACTCCGCTGTCGGTCGAGCTGCTGGCGCGGCTGGCGCGCGAGTTTTCCAACATCCGCTATTTCAAGATCGAGGTGCCGGGCGCGGCTTCGAAGCTGCGCAGCCTGATCGAGGCGGGCGGCAAGGACATCGAGGGTCCCTGGGACGGCGAAGAAGCCATCACGCTGCTCGCCGATCTCGACGCCGGCGCCACCGGCGCCATGACCGGCGGCGGCTATCCCGACGGCATCCGCCAGATCATCGATCCCTATTTCGCGGGCGATCGCGAAAAGGCCAAGGCCGCCTATGAACGCTGGCTGCCGCTGATCAACTACGAGAACCGCCAGTGCGGCCTGATCGCCTGCAAGGTGATGATGCAGGCGGGCGGCGTGATCAAGTCGGACGCCGTGCGCCACCCGCTGCAGCCGCTGCATCCGGCGACAAGGGCAGGATTGCTGGAGTTGGCCAAGGAGCGCGATGCGCTGGCGCTGCGGTGGGGGAAGTAGGAGACAAGCACACCGCCGCAGTAGGGTCGGCAAAGCGAAGCGTGCCCACGACCTGTTGCGGTCGGGAAAAGTCGTGGGCACGGCGCTGTGCGCCTTTGCCCACCTCACGACACAGAATGTGTCGCGCGATCCCGCCTAACGCGTCAACGCCCACTCGCCGATGACGCGAAACCGCGCCCTGGCATCATCCTGCCTGAATAGCGCGATGCGATCGATCGCGAGCGTCCCGATCCGCAGCGCCGCAAACCGCGCCCGCAGCATCTCCACAATCGGCCCACGCCGCTCCGCATCCAGCCGTCCCGTCAGCGTCATGTGGAAGCGGAATTCGTCCATGACGTAAGGATAGCCCCAGCGGTCGAGATAGTCGCGCTGCCGCTCGCTCAGCTTCTCGGGCTTGCGCCGCGTACGATCTTCGGCCGTCAGGGGAGGGCGAAAGGAATCAAACTCGCGGACGCAATCGGCGGCAAGCTCGCGAAGCGCATCGACCGGCTCAGCCGGGATGACAGCGATGAAGCCGCTGATGGCATCGACGACCGGACGGATTGCCGGGATCGGTCGCGCCTTGCCGGCGAATGCCGAGCAGGCGGCCGCGAGCTCCGCCTCGGTCTTGCCCGATACGAGCGCCATCGGCGCCTTCAGCGTGGCGTGAAAGCCGTATTTGCGGGGATCGGCCGTGATGTCGCGCCAGTCGGGCGCGACCTGCAGTGCTGCTTGCGGAAACGAAACCTCGTCACCCGAATAGGCATCATAGCCCAGCAGTTCGGCGCCGAAGCGGGAGAGGGGGCTGTTGGGCCCGGCGGCAAAATAGATCGCGAAGCGTGGAAAACCTGTCATTGCCTCAGCATAACCAATTCAGGCCGCAACGATAGCCTCGCGCGGCGCCGCCGCCGCTGCGAGCAGCCGTGTCGCATCGGTGAGATGCACGAGCTTGCCGTTTGAGATCACCGCGATCAGCCGCGGCCGCAATGGCACGCTGTCGTCGACCAGCAGGATGTCGGCGCGGCGGCCTTGCGCCAGCACGCCGCGATCGGTGAGGCCGGTCGCGCGCGCCGGCCCGGCCGAGACCAGATCCCAGGCCTTCGGCAGCGGCAGCACGCCATCGGCGGCGAGGCGGAACGCGGCAAGGAGCTGCGCGGGATAATAGTAATCCGACGCCAGTACCGAGCAGAGCCCCTTGGCAATCATGTCGGAGGCCCTGGTCCAGCCGGTGTGGCTGCCGCCGCGCACGACGTTCGGCGCGCCGTAGACGATCGCATCGCCATGGCTTGCCGCCGCCTGCGCCGTCGCCTCGTTGATCGGAAACTCCGCGATCAAGGCGCCGAGCTCGCGAAACTCCCGGCGCATTGCCGGCGTCGCGTCATCATGCGAGAGCATCCGCACCTCGGCCGCACGGGCCGCGGCGGCCAGCCGCGACACCGAAGCCGGCACCTCGTCGGCGCGCGAGGTCACGCGTTCGACCAGCCGGTCGAATTCCTCAGGCGAGAGCCCGGTGCGCTCCACCATGCGGTTGCGCTTGCGCGGCTTGGCCATGTCGGCGACGGTGCCGTCCATATGGTCGTTGAAGGCAAGCAGGTCGACGCGGCCCTCGGCGAGCCACTGGCTGATCTCGGTCTCGGCGTCGAGATTGTAGGTCTCGTGCCGCAGATGGAAGCGGGTGTCGGCGGCGAATTGCGGACGCTGCCGCTCGATCGCCTCCATCAGCCCGCGCGCATTGTCGGCGCTGCGCAGGCCAGGCTCCCACGAGCAGGTCGTGGCATGAAACACCGTGGTGATGCCGTTGCTGATGGCCTGGCGATCGCTGTCGGCGAGCGCGACGTCGATGGGGAAGTCGACGCCGGCGCGCGGCATCATCTGCCGCTCGAAGGCATCGCCATGCAGATCGACGATGCCCGGCAGCACCAGCAGGTTGCGGGCGTCGATCGCCAGCCGCGCCCGGCCGCGAGAGGTGTCCGTCGCGGCGATGTCCTGGCCGGACACCGCCAACGACGTTTCGACGAGTTCGGCGCCGATCAGGGCCCGGCCGCCTTCGAGGAAAATGTCTGTCACGCGACCGCGCTTCGTTTGCTGGCAGGAGAACTGGCAAGCAGAGTTGCTCGTGCTTCGTATGTCGCAAGAAAATCTTCAATCCCGAGCGCGCGAAAATCCGGCAGGGCTTCACGCAATTTGTCGTGATCCCAGTCCCACCAGGCAAGCTTGGCGAGCCGTCCGGCGATCTCCTCCGAGAACCGCCGCCGTACGATCCGTGCCGGATTGCCGGCGACGATGGTGTAGGCGGGGACGTCCTTGGTGACGATGGCGCCGGCCGCGATCACCGCGCCGGTGCCGATGTTGCGTCCCGGCAGCACGACCGCGCCGTGGCCGATCCAGACGTCGTGGCCGATATGGACGTGATGCTGACGCCGCCAGTCGAAGAACTCGGCATCGTCGCTCTCGCCTTCGAAATAGGCGCTGGAGCGATAGGTGAAATGGGCCTGGGTCGCGCGATGCATCGGATGGTTGCCGGGATTGATGCGCGTCATCGCCGCGATCGAGCAGAACTTCCCGATCGTGGTGTAGGTGATCTGCGAATCGTTCACGACGTAGGAGTAATCGCCCATCGCCACGTCATGCAGGATCGTGCGGGCGCCGACCTCGGTGTAGGCGCCGAGCCTGGTCTCATGCAGCTTGGCCGAGGGATCGATGGTCGGTTGAACCGAGAGAGCTTTGGCGGCCATGTTGCGTCCGAAATGCGGGGCGGGCGGTTTTTCTTCGAGCGGCTTGATGACGATGTCATGACATCGCGATGACAGGGGATGAGGTGTGTACGATCGCCGCACCGCAACGTGCCTGTCACACAAGTGTTAACCGCCGGCGTTAGCGGTTGGCTCCAGTTAATCTGGAGCCCTGCATGCTGGTGGTGGAAGGTCTGACGTGTCGCTTCGGCGCGAAAGCCGCTGTGGACGACGCTTCGTTTCAAATCTCCCCCGGCGGCTTCGTCGGCGTAATCGGACGGTCCGGCGCCGGCAAGTCGACGCTGCTGCGGAGCATCAATCGCCTGGTGACGCCGACTGAGGGGCGCATCCTGTTCGACGGCGTCGACGTCACCGGGTTGCGCGGCAGGCAGCTGCGGCAGTGGCGAGCGCGTTCGGCGATGATCTTCCAGCAGTTCAACCTGGTCGGCCGGCTCGATGTCCTCACCAATGTCCTGATGGGACGGCTCGCGACCATGCCGGCCTGGCGTTCGCTGTCGCAAGTGTGGCCGGAGCAGGACAAGGCGCTGGCGATGTCGGCGCTCGAACAGTTCGACATCGCCGCGCTCGCGGCCCAGCGCGCCGATCAGCTCTCCGGCGGCCAGCAGCAGCGCGTCGCGATCGCCCGCGCGCTGGTGCAGCAGCCCGACATCATCCTCGCCGACGAGCCGATCGCCTCGCTCGATCCGCGCAACACCAAGATCGTGATGGATGCGCTGCTGCGCATCAACAAGCATTTCGGCATCACCGTGCTCTGCAATCTGCACTCGCTGGATCTCGCCCGCTCCTATTGCGACCGCCTGATCGGCATGGCGCAGGGGCGCGTGGTGTTCGACGGCGCGCCGGCCGCGCTGACCGACCACGTCGCGCGCGAGCTCTACGATCTCGAAGCCGCCGACGTCATGGGTGGCGCGCCCGTGCCGGCGCCCGAGGGCGTGCCGGCGCTCGGAACGGCCGCGGCCGCCTGACCTCGCCACACCTGTTTTCGTTGCCAGTTCTTTGCGTCAACCGACCCCAACCGATGAAGAGGGTATCATGATCACTCGCAGACTCATTCTCGCCGGCGCTGCCGCGCTCGCGTTCACGGCCTCCGCCTCCGCCGAGGACTGGAAGGCCAAATATCCCGAGCTGACCTTTGCGGTCGTTCCGGCCGAGAACGCCTCCGGCGTCACCGAGCGCTGGGCGCCGTTCATGAACTATCTCTCCAAGGAATTGGGCGTGAAGGTCACGCTGCGTATCGCCAACGACTACGCCGCCGTGATCGAAGGTCAGCGTGCCGGCAACATCCATATCGCCAGCTACGGCTCGGCTTCGTTCGCCCGTGCCCGCCTGACCGGCGTCAAGACCGACGCCTTCGCCAACGACATCAACGCCGACGGTTCCACCGGCTATTACTCGGTGTTTTTCGTCAAGGCCGGCAGCGCCTATAAGAAGATCGACGATCTCAAGGGCAAGAACCTCGGCCTGGTTGATCCGAACTCCACCTCCGGCAACAACGTGCCGCGCTTCGAGCTCGACAAGATGGGCATCCACGATGCCGAGGGCTATTTCAGCAAGGTCGTCTTCACCGGCAGCCACGAGAACGCGATGCTGGCCTTGTCGCAAGGAACGGTCGACGTCGCCGCCAACCAGTGGACCACCGACGACGATTCGACGCTGGCGCAGATGCTGACCAAGGGCATGCTGAAGAATGCCGACGGCTCGGCGATGAAGAAGGACGACTTCCGCATCATCCACAAGTCGGCACCGATCATCAACGGTCCCTACGCCTACAATTCCGACCTGCCGGATGACGCCAAGGCGGCCATCGCCAAGGCCTTCTTCGACGCGCCGGTCAAGGACAAGGCCGCGTTCGACCGCCTCCAGGACGGCCAGAAGAAGGGCTTTAATCATGCCACCACCAAGGATTGGGATGGCACGATCGAGCTGATCAAGTTCGTCGACGCGCTACGTAAAAAGAAGGCGTCCTGAGTATCGGGACGATGGCACTGGAGCCGGGTCGATCGACCCGGCTCTTTCTTTGACGGGGCTCATCTTACGCCGATGACGACAGCGGTTTCGATCCTTCCCGAGCAGCAGCTCGCCGTGCTCAACGCCGCCTATCGCCAGGCGGTCGCACGCCGGCGATGGCGCCTGCTGTTGGGCATCGGGACCTTCGCCGCGGCGCTGTTGCTCGCCGCGATCGGCGCCGAAGTGAATCTACGCACGCTGTTCACCTATTTCGGCAACTTCCTGAGCTATTTCGACCGTATCTTCACGCTGGACAGCGGCCAGCGCGTCTGGACCGATGTCGGCGAGTGGCTATGGGGCTGGCGCAAATGGCTGAAGATGCTGGGCGAGACCCTGCTCATCAGCTATGTCGGTACGCTGATCGGCGCGACCCTCGCATTCTGCCTGAATTTCTTCGCCGCCGAGAACACCTCGCCCGCGCCCTGGCTGCGTTTCGTCGTCCGGCGCCTGCTCGAATTCGCCCGTACCGTTCCCGGCATCGTCTTCGCGCTGATCTTCGTCATCGCCTTCGGGCTCGGGCCGATGGCCGGCGTGCTCGCCATCGCGATCCACTCCACCGGCGCGCTCGGCAAGCTGTTCTCGGAGATCGTCGAGAATGCCGACATGAAGCCTGTCGAGGGCATCCGCTCGACCGGCGCAAGCTGGCTGTCCTGCATGCGCTTTGCGGTGGTGCCGCAGGTGACCGCGGGCTATGCCAGCTACGCGCTGCTGCGCTTCGAGATCAATGTCCGCGAAGCCTCCGTGATGGGCTTCGTCGGTGCCGGCGGTATCGGCCAGGAGCTCGTCGTCGCCATCCGCAAATTCTACTATTCGGACGTCAGCGCCATCCTGCTCACCATCATCGTCACCGTCTTCATCATCGACATCACCACCGGCTGGCTGCGCGGCCGCCTGTTCGGCAAGGAGGCGCGGACGTGACGCCGCAGGAGGTCGATACGCGAGCGCTTCGCGCACGCTACCCCGATGTGTTCGACCGGCCGGCCTCGGCGCGGCTCGCCATGCCCGCGATGATCGTCGCGGCATTCGCGGTCCTCGTTTACGGCCTCGTCGATCTCGACTTCTCGCCGTCGCGCTTCCTCGCAGGCCTCAGCCAGCTCGGCTGGATCTCGTTGATGATGATCCCGCCTGATCCCGGCTCCTCGCTGCCGGTCTATCTGAAGGCGCTGGGCGAGACGCTCTCGATCGCGCTGCTCGGGACGACGCTCGCCGCATTCTTCGCGCTGCCGGTCAGTCTGCTGGCGGCGCGCAACATCGTGCCGTCGAACATCCTGCGCTTCCCGGTGCGCCGCTTCCTCGATTCGATCCGCGGCGTCGACACGCTGATCTGGGCGCTGGTGTGGATCAACGTCGTCGGGCTCGGCCCGTTCGCCGGCGTCCTCGCCATCGCGGTGTCGGATTTCGGCGCCTTCGGAAAACTGTTCTCGGAGGCGATCGAGGGCGCCGACCAGAAGCAGGTCGAAGGCATCCGCGCCTCCGGCGGCAGCAAGCTGCACGAAATCCGTTTTGGTCTCCTGCCGCAGGTGCTGCCCGTGATCGCCGGCCAGGTGCTCTACTTCATCGAGTCCAACACCCGTTCCGCCACCATCATCGGAATCGTCGGCGCCGGCGGCATCGGCCTTCAGCTCGCCGAGCAGATCCGCGTGCTGGAATGGCAGAAGGTGTCGTTCCTGATCCTGATGATCCTGGTTGCGGTCGCCGCGATCGATTTCATCTCGGGCAAGCTGCGCTTTGCGATCATCGGGCGCAGGGCAGTCGCGTAGGTTCTTCGCCTCGCCCCGCTTGCGGGGAGAGGCCGACGCGCGCAGCGCGGCGGGTGAGGGGGACTCTCCGCGAGTCCATCTCTCACCGTGATTGCGGATGCAGCCCCTCACCCCAACCCTCTCCCCGTAAGAACGGGGAGAGGGAGAACAGGGACCTCACCCGTTCTCCACCAGAAACTCCACCCGCTCCGCGGCAAACCGCGAGTGCTTGGTCATCAGCGGCTTGCCCTCGAGATCGTGGTCGGTGGCATCGACCACCAGGATCGGCCGGCCCAGCGCCAGATCGAGCCGGGCCGCGTCGGTGGCGTCGACGATCCCGGCGGTGATCCGGGTCGCGCCCCGGCGATAGTCGCGCACGCCATAATGTGCCAGCAGTTTCGTCATCGAGCGCGTCGCTGCGAACACTGCGCCCGCATTCGGAAACAGCTCGGCCGACAGCCAGGTGGTCGAGACGCAGATCGGCGTGCGGTCGGCGAGGCGGATCGCCTCGATCCGCACCAGGGGCGCACCGGCCTTCAATCCCAGCTCCCGCGCCAGCTCACGCGTGGCGACGTCCTCGGAGGCCTCGATCAGCTGGCCGCGCGGCTCGCGCCCGCCGGCGCCGACGATCTCGGAGAAACGCGTGCGCGAGCGCAGGGGATAGGCGAGCTTCTGCGCCTCGACATAGGTGCCGCTGCCGCGCTCGGCCCGCACCAGGCCGCGTTCGGCAAGCGCCGCCAGCGCGCGCCGCACGGTGTGGCGGTTGACGCGATAGGTTTCGGCGATCTCCATCTCGCCCGGCAATTTGTCGCCGGCCGCAAAGCGCCCGTCGGCGATGCCGCGCTCGATGCCGTCGGCAACGAGGCGCCATAGCGCGACGCCCGACGAGGCAGTGTCTTGCATGCTCATATCGCCGGTCAGCCTAGCCCAGAAATCACGCCTTTGTCACGAAACAGTCATGGCGCTTCCGTATGAAGTTGTCTATTATCATAGACAACTTCGATGCGGCAAGTTCTGTCAGAGGTTCGGTGGATCGGGTGACCCAGCACAACAACCAGCAAGCCCAGCGCAAGGCCGCGATGGCCGTGCTGGCGCACGCGGAGGCGGGCGAGATCGCCGCCCGCCTCCGCGACTTCTCTCTTCCGGCCCATCAGGATCTGCGCGCGCCGGAAAACGGCCTCGTCATGCTGCGCGGCCGGGTCGGCGGCGACGGCGCGCCGTTCAACCTCGGCGAAGCCACGGTGTCGCGCGCGGCGGTGCGGCTGGCCAGCGGCGAGGTCGGCTTCGGCTACACGCTCGGGCGCGACGGCGAGAAGGCGCGGCTGATCGCGCTGTGCGATGCGCTGGTGCAGTCCCGGGATTTCGGTGGAGCGGTGGAGCGGGACGTAATCGCGCCGTTGCGCGAGCAGCTTATGATTCGCCGCGAGCAGGCGGCGGCCGAGACCGCTGCCACGAAGGTTGATTTCTACACCATGGTGCGTGGTGAGGGGTGAGGTCATGACCACGATTGCGGAACTGCCGCCGGGTTTCGCCGACAAGGTGCTGTCGGCGCAGTCGACCTTTCGCTCGGTGATGGACGCGATGGCGCGGCCCGGCTCGGTCCAGCGCATCGTGCCGGGAGCGGGGGCACCCGGGGCGATGATGCGCGGTACCGCCGCGATCGCGCTGACGCTGTTCGACCACGACACGCCGCTCTGGCTCGATGCGCGGATGGCGGAAGGGCCGGACGTGTTGAAATGGCTCAAGTTCCACACCGGCGCGCCGGTGGTGCAGGATTCGTCCATCGCGAGCTTTGCGCTGATCGGTGACGGCGTCGCGCTGCCGGCGCTGGAGCGCTTCGCGCTCGGCACCAGCGAATATCCGGACCGTTCGACCACGTTGATCCTCCAGGTCGAGAGTCTCGAATCGGGCCGCCCCTTCGAGCTGCGCGGCCCGGGCATCGACGGCTCCGCGATGCTCCAGGCGTCGATCAAGCCGTTCGATCTGTTCGAGCGCCTGCATCTCAACGAGGCGCTGTTTCCGCGCGGCATCGACGTGGTGCTGGTCGCCGATGACGCCGTGGTCGCGATCCCCCGCACCACGCGCGTCGTGAGCAAGGGAAGCTGAAGCATGTATGTCGCAGTCAAGGGCGGCGAACGCGCCATCGAGAACGCCCATCGCCTGCTCGCCCACAAGCGGCGCGGCGACCAGAACGTTCCGGAAGTCACGCTCGACCAGATCTCGGAGCAGCTCGGTCTTGCCGTCGATCGCGTCATGAGTGAGGGATCGCTCTATGATCGAGAGCTCGCGGCGCTCGCGATCAAGCAGGCGCGCGGCGACCTGATCGAGGCGATCTTCCTGGTGCGAGCCTTCCGCGCCACGCTGCCGCGCTTCGGCGCCAGCGAGCCGGTCGACACTGGCGCGATGCGGGTGCGGCGGCGGGTGTCCTCGACCTTCAAGGACATTCCGGGCGGCCAGATCCTCGGCCCCACCTTCGACTATACCCATCGCCTGCTCGATCCCGCGCTGGCGCAAGGTTTTGTGCCGGAGATGCCGGCAACGGCTGATTCATCCACCGCACCGACACCGCGCGTGACGGACATTCTCGGCCGCGACGGATTGATCGAATCCTCGCCACAGGCCGAGGACGGCGCCAGCGTCGGCGACCTCACCCGCGAGCCGCTGAATTTCCCCGCCGACCGCGATCTGCGCCTGCAAAACCTTGCGCGCGGCGACGAAGGTTTTCTGCTGGCGATGGGCTATTCCACCCAGCGCGGCTATGGCCGCAATCATCCCTTCGCCGGCGAGATCCGCTTTGGTGAGGTCGAGGTGGAGTTTTTCGCCGAGGACGTCGGCTTCGCGGTGCCGCTCGGCGCCATCGAGCTGACCGAGTGCCAGATGGTCAACCAGTTCAAGGGCTCGGCGACCGAAGCGCCGTGCTTCACCCGCGGCTATGGCCTCGCCTTCGGCCAGAGCGAGCGCAAGACCATGTCGATGGCGCTGGTCGACCGCGCGCTCCGCGCCCGCGAGCTCGGCGAAGAGGCACTCGCCCCCGCGCAAGATGAAGAATTCGTGATGTCGCATTCGGACAACGTCCAGGCGACCGGCTTCGTCGAGCATCTCAAGCTGCCGCACTATGTCGACTTCCAGTCCGAGCTCGGCCTGCTGCGCAAGCTGCGCAAGGAATTTGCCGAGGCCAATGCGCCTGACGCCATGAAGGAAGCCGCGGAATGAACGCGCCCGCCTACAACTTTGCCTATCTCGACGAGCAGACCAAGCGGATGATCCGCCGCGCGATCCTGAAGGCGATCGCGATCCCCGGCTATCAGGTGCCGTTCGCCAGCCGCGAAATGCCGATGCCCTATGGCTGGGGCACCGGCGGCGTGCAGGTGACCGCGGCGATCCTTGGGCCGCAGGACGTGCTGAAGGTGATCGACCAGGGCTCCGACGACACCACCAACGCGATCTCGATCCGAAAGTTCTTCGCCAAGACCGCGGGCGTTGCCACCACGACCGCGACGGAGGAAGCGACGGTGATCCAGACCCGCCATCGCATCCCTGAGGCGGCGCTCAACGAAAGCCAGGTGCTGGTCTATCAGGTGCCGATCCCGGAGCCGCTGCGCTTTCTCGAGCCGCGGGAGACCGAGACGCGGCGCATGCATGCGCTCGCCGAATACGGCCTGATGCACGTCAAGCTCTACGAGGACATCGCCCGCTTCGGTCACATCGCGACCGCCTACGCCTATCCGGTGAAGGTGAACGCACGCTATGTGATGGACCCGTCGCCGACGCCGAAATTCGACAATCCCAAGATGGACAATTGCCCTGCGCTGCAGCTGTTCGGCGCCGGGCGCGAGAAGCGCATCTACGCGATCCCGCCCTACACGCAGGTGGTGTCGCTCGATTTCGAGGATCACCCGTTCGAGCCCTATCGCTTCAACGCGCCCTGCGCGCTGTGCGCGGCGGAAAATTCCTATCTCGACGAGATCGTCACCGACGACAAGGGCGGTCGCATGTTCGTCTGTTCCGACACCGACTATTGCGAGGGACGTCAGGCCGCCGGCCACCACGGCAGCCTCAGTGCTGCGCCCTACAAGGAGAAGGCGCAGGAGGCGTCGAATGGCTGACCAAGTCCTGCTCGACAACGACGAACCGCTGCTGGTCGCAAAATCGCTCAGCAAATCCTTCGGCCGCATCGCCGCGTGCCGCGACGTGTCATTCTCGCTCTATCCCGGTGAAGTGCTGGCGATCGTCGGCGAGTCCGGTTCGGGCAAGTCGACGCTGCTCCAGCTGCTGTCGGGTCAGCTCGCCGCCAGTGCGGGCCACGTGTCCTACCGCATGCGTGACGGTGTCGCGCGCGATCTCGCCACCCTGGGCGAGGCCGAGCGGCGTTTCCTGTTCCGCACCGATTGGGGGTTTGTGCATCAGGACCCCGCCCAGGGCCTGCGCATGGCGGTCTCGGCCGGCGCCAATGTCGGCGAGCGCCTGATGGCGGTGGGGTGGAATCACTATGGCCGCATCCGCGACACCGCGTCCGACTGGCTCACCCGCGTCGAGATCGACACCGCGCGCATCGACGATGCGCCACGCACCTATTCCGGCGGCATGCGCCAGCGGCTCCAGATCGCCCGCAACCTCGTCACCGAGCCGCGGCTGGTGTTCATGGACGAGCCGACCGGCGGCCTCGATGTCTCCGTGCAGGCGCGCCTGCTCGATCTGCTGCGCGGCCTCGTCGCCGAGCTGCACCTCGCCGTCATCATCGTCACCCACGACCTCGCGGTGGCGCGCCTGTTGTCGCACCGGGTGATGGTGATGAAAGGCGGCCGCGTCATCGAGACCGGTCTGACCGACCAGGTTCTCGACGATCCGCGCGAGCCCTACACGCAACTCCTCGTCTCCTCGATTCTGCCGCCATGAACTTTACAAGATGAGCTTTCCGATGACCGCCATGATCGATATCGCCGGCGCCAAGAAGACCTTCACGATGCACCTGCAGGGCGGCATCGAACTGCCTGTCGTCAGCGGCGTGACCTTCCACGTCGACCCCGGCGAATGCGTCGTGCTGTCGGGTCCGTCGGGTGCCGGCAAGTCGTCGATCCTGAAGATGATCTTCGGCAATTACCGCTGCGATAGCGGCCGGATCGGCATCCGCCACCGCGGCGCGGTGATCGATCTCGCCACTGCCGAACCGCGCCAGGTCCTCAACGTCCGCCGCTCCACCATCGGCTATGTCAGCCAGTTCCTCCGCGCGGTGCCGCGCGTCGCCACCATCGACGTCGTCGCCGAGCCGCTGATCGTGAACGGCATGAGCCGGGCCGACGCACAGGCCCGCGCCGGCGAGTTGCTGCATCGCCTCAACATCCCCGAGCGGCTCTGGCGGCTGCCGCCCGCGACCTTCTCCGGCGGCGAGCAGCAGCGCGTCAACATCGCGCGCGGCTTCATCTCGGATCTGCCGATCCTGCTCCTGGACGAGCCGACCGCCTCGCTCGATGCCGCCAACCGCAGCGTGGTGGTCGAGCTGGTCGCCGAGAAGAAACGCCAGGGCGTTGCCATGGTCGCCATTGTCCATGACGACGAAATCCGTCATTTGATTGCCGACCGCATCGTCGATGTCACCAGCTTTGCCGCCGCGGCCTGAGGGAATTGGGAAATGAAGAAGGAATCCGTGATCGCCAATGCCAGGATCGTGCTGGCCGACCGGGTGATCGAGCAGGGTTGGCTCGCGCTTGCCGACGGACGCATTGCGGAGATCGGCGAGGGGAGGGCGCCCGCGGGTGCCGAGGATGCCGGCGGCGACCTCATCATGCCCGGCCTGATCGAGCTGCACACCGATCATTTGGAAGCGCACTACGTGCCGCGGCCAAAAGTGTTCTGGAATCCGGTCGCCGCCGTGATCTCCTATGACGGCCAGCTCGCGACCTCAGGCATCACCACCGTGTTCGACTCGCTCCGGGTCTGGCGCGAGGACGGCGCCGAGGAGGTCGACGGCCGCGCCGGCGTGCTCGCTGCCGCCATCACCACCGCGCGCGAGGCCAGCCTGCTGCGCGCCGATCACTTTCTGCACCTGCGCTGCGAGATCCCGATGCCGAGCGTGGTCGAGGAGGCCAGGGAGCTGATCGACCGTCCCGACGTCAAGCTGATGTCGCTGATGGACCACACGCCCGGCCAGCGTCAGTTCCGCGACGAGGTCAAGCTGCGCGACTATTACCGCGGCAAGGGCGGCGGCAAGACCGATGCCGAGCTCGACGAGCTGTTCGCCAAGCGCTTCGAGTATCAGAAGCTCTATGCCGCGACCAACATGCGCGAGATCGTGTCGCTCGCACATCAGTACAAGATCCCGCTGGCGAGCCACGACGACACCACCGAGGAGAATGTCGCGGATGCCGTGCGCGACCGCGTCTCGGTCGCGGAATTCCCGACCACGCTGGAAGCCGCGCGCGGCCTGCACCAGGCCGGCATCGACATCCTGATGGGCGCGCCCAACGTCGTGCGCGGCGGCTCGCACTCCGGCAACATCGCCGCGGTCGATCTCGCCCGCGAAGGCCTGCTCGACATCCTGTCGTCGGACTACATCCCGTCGAGCCTCTTGATGGGCGCGCTGCAATTGCCCGAGCATGTGCCCGCCATCAGCCTTCCGGCGGCGATCCGCACCGTGACCAAGGCGCCCGCCGAGGCGGTCGGCCTCGCCGACCGCGGCGAGGTCGCGACCGGCAAGCGCGCCGATCTGATCCGCGTGCATGTCGCCGGCAGTGTTCCCGTCGTCCGCAGCGTCTGGCGCGAAGGAAGCCGCGTCGCATGAGCGAGATCCCGGCCAGGGCGCAGGACGATGCGGGCGCGATCGGCCCCGGCCGGCTCGTGCTCGTGGTCGGTCCGAGCGGCGCCGGCAAGGACACGCTGCTGCGGCTTGCGCAGGCCGCCTGCGCCGATGATCGCGGCATCGTCTTCCCGCGCCGGGTCGTGACGCGCGAATCTTCCGCCGACGAAGACAATGTCGCGCTCGGTCCCGACGAATTCCGCCGCGCCCGCGAGCACGGCGATTTCGCCGTGCATTGGGAGGCACACGGGCATTCCTATGCGCTGCCGAGCGACATCAATGACGATATTCGGGCGGGCCGCACGGTCGTCGCCAATGTCTCGCGCACGGTGATCGGCGCGCTGCGCCGGGCCTATGCCAACGTCATCGTCGTCGCGGTCACGGCGCCGCCGGACGTACTGGCGGCGCGGCTTGCCGCGCGTGCGCGGCAGAGCGACGGCGACATCGCCGAGCGGCTCACCCGCAGCGTCGACGACAAGTCGGCGCACGCCGACGTCACCATCCTCAATGCGGGCAGCCCGGATTATCACAGCCGCCAGCTCGTGCGCGTGATCAGGAACGAAGGCTGGCACGACTGACGGTCGGTGCAACAAAGGAGAGAGTGGAATGACGGTGATCGAAACGGTCGAGCAGTTGGAGGCCATCTACGGTGCCGTTGGTGATGCCTCGACCGTGAAAGTCGCCGACCACGTCACCCCGCTCTACCGGATCTTCATCGAGAAGGCGCCGTTTGCGGCCCTTGCCACCATCGGGCCCGAAGGCATCGACTGCTCGCCGCGCGGAGACCTCCCCGGTTTCGTCCGCGTCCACGATCCCAGGACGTTGATGCTGCCGGACCGCCGAGGCAACAACCGCGTCGATTCACTTCGCAACATCGTGCGCGATCCCAGGGTGTCGCTGATGTTCCTGATCCCCGGCTCCGGCAACGCGGTCCGTGCCAATGGCCGCGCCCATCTCTCGATCGATTCCGAGCTGCTGGCCTCATTCAAGGTCGAAGGCAAGGCGCCGCGCAGCGTCATGGTGATGAAGGTGGAGGAGATCTACTTCCAGTGCGCCCGCGCCATCGTCCGCTCCGACCTCTGGAATCCCGACAAGCGCATCGACCCGAAGACGCTGCCGACACCCGGCCAGATTCTCGCCGAGATGAGCGACAACAAGGTCGGCGGCGCGGAGTACGACCGCATCTGGCCGGAGCGCGCTGCCGCGACGATGTGGTGAACCTCGTACTCTCCGCGAGCCCGGAATCGTAGGATGGGTAAAGGCGCACTTGCGCCGTGCCCACGAATTCTCTCCAACTACACGCAAATCGTGGGCACGCTTCCGCCTTCGCTCTCCGAGCTACGGCGGACAAGTCGCTTTGCCTACCTACGGCACCTCCCGAGCCTGACGGCGGCGTACGCCTCGCCGCCGTCCCCTCAATTGAACGCCATCCCGCCGCTCAGCGCGATCGTCTGTCCGGTCATATAGGCGTTGTCGACCAGCAGCATCACTGCCTTCGCCACCTCATCCGCAGTGCCGAAGCGGCCGAGTGGGATGCGGCTGACGAGCTGGGGCTGGCCGCTCATCATGTCGGTCTCGATCAGCGACGGCGCCACGGCGTTGACGGTGATGCCTTCCTTGACCAGCCGTGCCGCATAGCCTCGCGTGAGGCCCTCCATGCCGGCCTTGGACGCGTTGTAATGCGGGCCGATCGAACCGGCGCCGCGCGCCGCGCCCGAGGAGATGTTGACGATCCGACCCCATTTTCGCGACCGCATCGACGGCAACACAGCTTGCGTGCAGAGGAAGGCGGATTTCAGATTGACCAGGATGGTGCGGTCGAAATCGTCCTCGGTGAGATCGTCGACGCCGCGCGTGATCGCAATGCCGGCATTGTTGACGAGGATATCGATCGGCCCGAGCCCGGCCGTGACGCGCTCGACCATCGCAGCCACGGCCCCGGCTTGCGAGACGTCGGCAGCTACGACGATGGCGCGTCCGCCCTGCTCGCCGATCTCGCCCGCCAGCTTCTCGGCTTGCCCGATCTGCTCGCGGCAGTTGATCGCCACCGCCGCACCGGCATCAGCGAGCGCACGACAGACGGCAGCGCCAATTCCGCGCGATCCGCCGGTGACGAGCGCGATGCGCCCCTTCATGGTATCCGTCATGTCGTCCTCCCGCACGTCTCTTGCGCCTCTCAAGGCAACGGTACCACGCTATGGACCCTGCGTGTTGACATCATCGCGAGATGATTTCGGCTGCGGCGGCTTGCGCGCAGAGAAGTGCGTGCACGCGACCGCGGCAAATATGGATAGCCATTTCATTGACCGATCGGGTCAATCCCTCGATATTCGAAATATCGAAACTGCATCGTCGAGCCGAAAGCCGCCGCATGAGATCGAATGACCAGCGAGTGAGAAGCGACATGCGCAAGCGCATGATGCGTCGCTGCGTCTCGGCCGCGACCGGCGCCTGTTGTCGCTGCTGATCGCCGAGCCAAATCCCGATCGCAATCTCTTGACAGGAACGCCGACCCGTTCGGCGAACGAGCAGCCATGCCCAAAGCCTATATCATCGAAGTTCACGACCGCATCGCCGGCATCATCGCCAGCGACGAGCGCGGCTTCCGCTTCTTCTCCTCCGAGCGCCTGTTCGACAGCCTCGAAGGTCGCCAGTTCCGCTCGGCCCGGGACGCCGAACGCGCCGCACGCGCCGTGTTCGCGGAGCGCCGGCACCTTGTCTCAATCTGAGCACCAGCAGACCGAAAGGACTTTGCAAATGATCACGCGACGACACATCATCGCCGGCGCTCTATTGCTGGCTAGCGCGGCCGGTTCCCCCGCGCACGCCGAGGACAAGCCGGCCGAGATCCGCATCGGCACGCAGAAAGGCGGCTTCTTCCCCGCCGTGCGCCAGCGCCACACCGTCGAGAATGCCTTTAAGCCGCTCGGCATCGAGATCAAGTGGATCGACTTCCAGTTCGGTCCGCCGCTGCTGGAGGCCATCAATGTCGGCAGCGTCGATTTCGGTTTCGTCGGCGACTCCCCGCCGATCTTCGCGCAGGCCGGCGGCGCTAGGATCCGCTACGTCGCTGCGGTGAAATCCGACGGCAACACCCAGGCGATCGTCGTGCCGAAGGATTCGGCCATCAAGACGCTCGCCGATCTCAAGGGCAAGCGGGTTGCCTTCGGCAAGGGATCGAGCGCGCATAATCTGCTGGTCGCTGCGCTCGAAAAGGCCGGCCTGTCCTGGTCAGATATCACGCCGGCGCCGCTTGCGCCTGCCGATGCGACGGCCGCCTTCATCAAGGGCTCGGTCGACGCCTGGTCGATCTGGGACCCATATCTCGCGCTCGCCGAGCTGAAGGAAAGCGCGCGCGTCATCGCTTTCGACAAGGACGTGCACAAGCCGAATGCCTTCTACATCGCGGGCTCCGACTTCGTGGACAAGTACCCGTCGCTGCTCGCGAAGCTCAATGCCGCCTTCGCCGCCGAAGGCGGTTGGGCCAACGGCCATCACGAGGAAGTCGCCAAGGCGCAGGCCGAGGCCACTGGCGTCGACATCAAGGCTGTCAGGCGCTTCGTCGATCGCTCCAACTTCAGCGTGGTGCCGATCGATGCCGAGGTGATCAGGAGCCAGCAGGCGGTCGCCGATCGCTTTGTGAGGCTCGGCCTGATCCCGAAGCCGGTCAACGTCTCCGACATCGTCTGGAAATGGAATCCGGGCTCCTGAGCGGGGCATCTTTTGAAGGAGTAGCAGTATGAGTTTCTACAGAGACTTCAACGACAAGCTCGCGATCGAACGGTGGAACACGCGCCGGCGCGAACCGTTCGAGACGATCAAGGTCAGGCAGCTCTCGCCGACCGTCGGCGCGGAGATCTCCGGTATCGATCTCTCCAAGGAGGTGAGCGAGACGCAATTCGCCGAAATCAGGCGGGCGATCGACGAGAATCTTGCCGTGATCTTCCGCGACCAGAAACTGTCGCCGGAGGATCATAAGCGCTTCGCGCGCCGCTTCGGCAAGTCGCTGCACCGGCATGAGCTGGCGGCCACGCGTTTCAAGGGCGATGGTCCGTTCGATCCGGAATTCCTGTCATGGAAGACAGGCCGGGACTCGCGCTTCACTGCCGGCGACGGTTGGCATCCCGACGTGTCCTGCGATCCCAGCCCGATCGCCTATTCGCTGCTGCGGGTAACGAAGACCCCACCGCTCGGCGGCGATACCGCCTTCGCCAACATGTATCTCGCCTACGAATTCCTGTCGGATCCGATCAAGCAATTGCTCGACGGCCTGACCGCCATCCACGATGGGTCGCTGGCCTGGACCGCCGGCTATGGTGCGAAGCCTGATCCCGGCAAGACCTATCCGCAGACCGAGCACCCGGTGGTGCCGATCCATCCGCGCACGGGACGAAAGTTCCTCTATGTGAATGCGTCCTTCACCTCGCATATCGTGCAACTGACGCGGCGGGAAAGCGACGCCATTCTGCAGTTCCTGTTCCGGCATGTCGAAAGCCAGCTTGCGTTGCAGACGCGCGTCAACTGGCAGCCGAATTCGCTGCTGGTATGGGACAATTGGGCGAGCCAGCACCACGCGATCTGGGATTACTACCCCGAAGAACGCTGGGGCGAGCGCGTCTCGGTGGTGACCGGAGAGGCACCGCGAGCCCGGGTCGATCTCGGCGAGGCCGCCGAGTAGCTTCGCCCCACGCGGCGCTCCGACCTACCTCCGACGGCGCGCCCTGGTGCGTGCCGCCTTCTTTGCGGCAGTGGAGCGTGGAGCGGGCCTTGGCACCCTTGGTCCGGCTGGCCTTCCGCGCCGCGGCCGAACGGGATGCGGCGGTTCGTCGGCTCGCGGCGCGCTTGCCCTGCTTCGACAGCGCGCGGCGCGAGGCGGTCGAGCGCGACTCCTTCTTCAGCACGTTCGTGGCGGCGCGCGACACTTTGGGCCGGCGCTTCGGCGTGCGTTTACCCTGGCCGACCTCGTACGCGTATTCGGCGCTGCGGCGCGTCGATCTCTTCGTGCGTCCCTTGCGCGGTGGCGGCAGGTCGACGCCGGCGCGGCGTGCCTCCGACAGGCCGATGGCAATGGCCTGCTTCGTCGAGCGCGCGCCGTGCTTGCCTTTCCGGATCCTGTCGATCTCGTCCTTGACGAATTCGCCGGCCTGCGTACTGGCCGATTTGCCCGCGCGCTTGCTTTGTCTCGCTTTGCGAATGACTTCCTGTCTCGGCATGGTCGAGTTCCCCTTCTTGAGCGTGAGGGATGTCTGACCGCAACGCGCGAGGCGGAAGATCGATCCGCTTAGTTCCGCAGCGCCGCCAGCAATTCGTCCGGCCGCTCGGCCATGATCATGTGGCCGGCGCCCGCCACCACGACCGTCTTCGCATGCGGGATCGCGGCGGCAAGCGCCTTGCCCGCCTTCGCCGGGGTCATCATGTCCCGCTCGCCGAGGACGAGCGTCGTCGGCACCTTCACGCTTGCGGCGGCGGCAAGCGCATTGGCGTAGGCGTTGCAGGCCGACAAATCCCTGAACAGCACGCCCGGCTCGCACGCCTTCAGCACGGCTTGCGCGCCGCCATGCATCCAAAGGCCCGGCGCGAGGCTGCCGCCGAGCTCGGCGTTGAAGCCGAGACCCCAGATCGAGACCATGTCGTTGGCATCCTGCGAATTCGCCTCCGCCGCTTTCAAGAGATCCGGGCCGACCGTCATGGTCGCGGCGGTGCCGATCAGGCTCAGCGCGGAGACTTTTTCGGGATGCCGCGCGGCGGTCTCCAGCGAGATCAGCGATCCCATGGAGTGGCCGATCAGATGCGCCTTCGTGGCTCCTGCAGCATCGAGCAGCGCCGCGGTCCAGTCGGCCATCTCGGCGATGCTGCCGAGCGAAGGCCCGGTCGAGCGGCCGTGACCGGGAAGATCTGGCGCCAGCACGCCAAAGCCGTGATGGGCGAACCAGCGGGTGTGCAGCGCCCAGGTCGAGTGGTCGAAGCCGGCGCCGTGGAGGAAGACGACCGTGGGCAGCGACTTGTCGAAGTCGCGGCCGCCGGTTGCGGCGAACACCTCGAGGCCGTTGACGGAAAGCTTCATGGTGTCAGACCTTCTGCGAGATGCGCAGCGCCTGCGCGAGATCGTCGATGATGTCGCTTGCCGTCTCGATGCCGACCGACAGCCGCACCAGCTCTTCGCCGATGCCGGCCGCCTTGAGCTGCCCGGCATCCATCTGCTGATGCGTGGTCGAAGCCGGGTGGATCACCAGCGTCTTGGCATCGCCGACATTGGCGAGATGGCTGATCATGCGCAAGCTCTCGATGAACTTGCGCCCCGCAGGACGGCCGCCCTTGATGCCGAAGGAGATGATCGAGCCGGCGCCGCGCGGCAGCAGCTGCTTGGCCAGCTGATAATCCGTGTGCGTCTCCAGCGAGGGATGCAGCACCCAGTCCACGGCCTTGCTGGATTTCAGTGCCTCGAGCACGAGATGCGTGTTCTGCATGTGCCGGTCCATGCGCACGCCCAGCGTCTCGACGCCCTGCAGCAGCTGGAACGCGTTGGTCGGCGACAGGCAGGCGCCGAAATCGCGCAGGCCTTCGGTCCGCGCGCGCATGATGAAAGCCGCGGTGCCGAACTGCTCGTCGAAGACGATGCCGTGATAGCCGCCATAGGGCTCGGTCAGCACGGCGAATTTGCCGGAGCCGCGCCAGTCGAAGCGGCCGCCGTCAATGATGGCGCCGCCGATCGCGATGCCGTGGCCGCCGATCCATTTGGTCGCCGAATGCATGACGATGTCGGCGCCGAGCTCGATGGGGCGGCTGAGATAGGGCGTGGCAAAAGTGTTGTCGATCAGCAGCGGAATTTTTGCCGCATGCGCGATGGCCGCGACCTCAGGGATGTCGAGCACCTCGAGCCCGGGATTGCCGATGGTCTCGCCGATCACGAGCTTCGTGTTCGGCTTGATCGCTGCGCGGAACGCGTCGAGATCACGCGGCTTGACGAAGCTGGTGGTGATGCCGAAGCGCGGCAGCGTGTGCGCCAGCAGATTGATGGTGCCGCCATAGAGCGAGCTCGACGCCACGATGTGATCGCCGGCATTCAAGAGCGTCGCGATGGCGAGATGCAGCGCCGCCATGCCGCTCGCGGTGCAGATCGCGCCGACGCCGCCTTCGAGTGCGGCGAGCCGCTCCTCCAGCACGCCCGTGGTCGGGTTGGAGATGCGCGTATAGATGTGGCCGGCGCGCTCCAGGTTGAACAGCGCGGCGGCGTGGTCGGAATCCTGGAACACGTAGGACGTGGTCTGGTAGATCGGCACCGCCCGGGCGCCGGACACGGGATCCGGGTGCTGGCCCGCATGCAGGCTCAGGGTCTCGAAGGCAGGCGGCTTTGGCGCGGGCATGCGTGGCCTCGTTTGGTCGGTCGGCGGTGGGGGCGTTGTGCCATAAAACGGAGTGCGACGTCAGCCCATTGACAGCGGCGGTGCGCCCCCTCTCCCCGCTTGCGGGGAGAGGGTTGGGGTGAGGGGGAGTTTCCGCGGGGACGGTGGCAGTAGGACTCGCGGAGAGTCCCCCTCACCCGGAAGCGGGGAGAGGCGAAGGAGCACCGTCAGCACGTCAACGCTCACCCCCCGATCGCCTGCTCGATGACCTTGGCCTCCCGCAGCAGGATGTCCGCGACCTCCTGCTCCCGCCTCGGCCCGAGCCTCGTGCGAACGGCGGAGACCGTCATCGCCGCGGCCGGTTGTCCGTCCGGCGTCTTGATCCAGGTCGAGATCGATTTCGTGCCCTGGATCAGGCCGATCTCCCTCATGCCGTATCCGAGCCGCCGCGCGGCGGTGATCTCGCCAAGGACCGTCGCCATGTCGGTCTTGTACGTCTCGAACCTCTTCTCGTTGGCTGCGACGATCTTTCGCGCATCCTGCGCCGGCATCGCCGCAAGGATCGCAACACCGGCACTCGAGACGCCGAGCGGCCGGCGCGCGCCGACCTCGATCGACAGCACCTGGATCGGATAGATGCCGATCCGGCGATCGACGCACAGCGTGTCGTTGCCGGTGCGCACGGTGAGGAACAGCGTGTCGCCGATCTCGGCGGAGGCGCGTTGCAGCGACGGATTGGCAGCGATCAAGAGCCGCGACGGGCGGGGACGCGCCAGCGCCAGCTCGGGCACCTGGTTGCCGATCGCGTAGTGGCCGCTGCGCTCGTTCCGCTCGACGATGCCTTCCTCGATCAGCACGTGCACGATGCGATGCACGGTGGGGCGGGTGAGGCCGGTGGCCTGCACGACCTCGGCCAATGGCACACCGGCCTCGCCGCCTGCGGCAAGAATGCGCAGCACGGCGAGTGCGCGCCGGATCGCCTGCGCGCCCTGCCGCGGTGATGTCGCGTGACGGGCGAATTTGGTCTTGTCCATAATATGGACAAGAACGCCACAATTCACTCGACAGGTAAAGCGCGCATCTGGAGATTGCGGGCCGATCGAGTTGCCTTGCGCCACGTCGGGCATTCGACATGAAATTGGAAGCGCTGCCGGGAGGTTAACATGAGATTAATCTGGATTGCCATAGCCGCTGCAGCCGCGATGCTGGCGGGGCCTGCCTCTGGCCAGCAATGGCCGGCGCGGAACGTGAAGCTGATCGTGCCTTATCCGGCCGGCGGCAACGTCGACAGCGCCGCGCGCATCGTCGCCGACAAGCTGCAGGAAAAGCTCGGCCAGCCCTTCATCATCGAGAACAAGGCCGGCGCCGGCGGCATGATCGCGGGCGAGGCGTTCGCGAAGTCGGCGCCCGACGGCTACACCCTGTTCGTCGGCGCCAACGGCCCGGTGCTGTTCGCGACCGAGATCAACAAGCGTGATGCCTATAATTGGAAGAAGGACTTCATGCCGATCTCGACGATCTCGATGACACCGCTGGTGCTCGAGGTGCATCCGTCGGTGCAGGCCAACACTTTCAAGGAATTCATCGATCTCGCCAAGCGCGAGCCCGGCAAGCTGACCATGGCCTCGCCCGGCCCCGGCACCACCAACCATCTGCTCAGCGAGCTGATGCAGGAGAACCTCGGCCTGCAATGGGTCACCGCGCATTATCGCGGCAATGCGCCTGCCATCAACGACCTGCTCGGCGGCCAGGTGCAGTTCGCGTTCGACCAGCTCACGGTCAGCCTCCAGCACATCAAGGCCGGCCTGTTCCGCGCGCTCGCCGTCACCAGCCCGCACCGCCTGAAATCGCTGCCCGACGTGCCGACCTTCGCCGAGCTCGGCTACAAGGACTTTGACGGCCAGACCTTTACCGGCTTGTTTGCGCCCGCGGGCACGCCGGCGCCCGTCATCGACAAGCTGCACGAGGCGCTGTCTGCGATCCTGAAGGACCCCGCCGTGGTCGACAAGTTCGAGAAGCTCGGCGGCGAAGCCACGCCGATGACGCCGGACGAGTTCAAGGCCTATCTCGAGCGCGAGGACGCCAAGTGGATTCCGGTGGTGCGCAAGGCCAACATCAGGGCTGAATGATCGATGCGGATTGATCCGACTGAGCTCGGCGCGGAGCGCATCTATCGCCTGATGACCGGCATCGTGGTGCCGCGCCCGATCGCGTGGGTCACGAGCCTGTCAGCCACGGGCGTGCTCAACCTCGCGCCTTTCAGCGCCTTCACCTTCGTCTCGCAGAAGCCGCCGATGCTCGCCATCAGCGTCGGCCGCAAGGGTGCTGACTACAAGGACACCGCGCACAACATCCTCGACACCGGGGAATACGTCATCCACATCGCCGATACGCCGCTGATGAACGCGGTGCACGACTCATCGATCGAGCATCCGTCTGACGTGAGCGAGGTCGAAAAGCTGGGTCTCGAGACGATCGCAAGCGAGCGCATCAAGGTGCCGCGGCTGGCCGCCGCGCCGGTCGCGATGGAATGCCGCTTCCGCCAGTGCCTGGAGTTCGGCGACGCCAAGAGCCGGCTCATCGTCGGCGAGGTCGTGATGTTCCATCTGCGCGAGGGCCTCGTGAACGACGGCAAGGTCGAGACCAAAGCGCTCGACCCGATCGCGCGCATCGGCGGCCCGCGCTACGCCCGGCTCGGCGAGATCGTGACGCTGAACACGGTCTTCCAGACTCCCAAATCGAAAGACTGAGCGCGCCCGCCGCGCTGCCCGAACACCATTGGAGAACGACCATGCGCCTCGTAAGCTATCTCTTGGATGGAGAGCCGCGCTACGGCGCGGCCGTCGCTGATGGCGTCATCGATCTGACCAGGCGGATCGGCCGGGACTTCTCCGACGTAAAGGCGCTGATCGCCGCCAACGCGCTCGCGGACGCGCAGGAGGCCGTCGCCGGACAAAAGCCCGATTACGCGCTGGACAAGCTCGTCCTGCTGCCGCCGGTGCTGGCGCCGGAAAAGCTCTGGTGCATCGGCGTCAACTACGCCGAGCGCAACGCCGAATATAAAGACAATTCCGACCTGCCCAAATATCCCAGCCTGTTCGTGCGCAGCATGTCGTCGATGACAGGCTCCGGTCAGCCGCTCGAGAAGCCCAAGGTCTCCGAGCAGCTCGACTACGAGGGCGAGCTCGTCATCGTGATCGGGCAGGGCGGACGTCACATCCCGCGCGAGAAGGCGTGGTCGCACATCTTCGGCATGACCTTGTGCAACGAGGGCACCATCCGCGACTGGCTGCGCCACGGCAAGTTCAACGTCACGCAGGGCAAGAACTTCGATCGCTCCGGCAGCATCGGTCCGTGGATCGTCACGTCGGACGAGCTCGACCCGCGCGGGCCGCATGACATCGTCACCCGCGTCAACGGCGAGGTGCGGCAGCAGGACACCACCGAACGGCTCATGTTCCCGTTCGATTTCATCATCTCCTATCTCTCGACCTTCGCCACGCTCAAGCCCGGCGACATGATCGTGACGGGCACGCCGACCGGGGCGGGCGCGCGCTTTAATCCGCCGCGCTGGCTGAAGGTCGGCGACGTCGTCGAGGTCGAGTCGAGCCGCATCGGCGTGCTCCGCAACACCGTCGTCGCGGAGCAATAGACGATGCTGGACAATGCGACGATCGAACGCCTTGCCGCGCGCCTTGATGAGGCCGAGCGCACCAAGACGCTGATCCCGATGTTCACCAAGGAATATCCCGATTTCAGCATCGAGGACGCCTATGCCGTCCAGCGCGCCTGGACCAAGCTGCAGCTCGGCCGCGGCCGTGTCATCAAGGGCCACAAGATCGGCCTGACCTCGAAGGCGATGCAGAACGCGGTCGGCATCAACGAGCCCGATTACGGCGTGCTGTTCGCCGACATGTTCTATGCCGACGCCACGCCTGTTCCGTTCGATCGCTTCCACGCGCCGCGCATCGAGGTCGAGCTCGCATTCGTGCTGAAGGCGCCGCTGCGTGGACCCGACTGCACCATCTTCGACGTGCTCAACGCCACCGATTACGTCACGCCCGCGCTGGAAATCCTGGAGACGCGCATGCATCGCGTCGATCCCGAGACCGGCAAGACGCGCAAGGTCATGGACACCATCTCGGACAACGCGGCCAACGCCGCGCTGGTGCTTGGCGGCCGGCCGATCCGCCCCATGGATGCGGATCTGCGCTGGATCGGCGCGCTGCTGTTCCGCAATGGCGAGGTCGAGGAGACCGGGCTTGCGGCCGGCGTGCTCAACCACCCCGCCAACGGCATCGCCTGGCTGGCCAACCGCCTCGCGCCACATGACGAGCATCTCAAGGCCGGCGAGGTCGTGCTGGCGGGCTCGTTCACGCGGCCCGTCGACATCCGCCGCGGCGACACCTTCCACGCCGATTACGGCGCGTTCGGCTCGGTGTCGTGCCAGTTCGTCTGAACCAGGTATCGAGAGGGAGCGCACCATGACACGGCGCAAGAGCATCCATATCGGCGGCTTCAAGCACGCCAACCCGATTCCGAACGCCTGCCGCATCGGCAGCCTCGTGATGTCCGGCGTCATCCTCGGCCGCGATGCCGCCGGCGCGATGCCGGAGAGCCTGGATGCCCAATGCGCCAACATGTTCGCGCATATGAAGGCGACGGTGGAGGCCGCCGGCGGCTCGACCTCCGACATCATCAAGATGACGGTGTGGCTGAAGGACCGCGGCAACCGCGGGCCCATCAATGTCGAGTGGCTCAAGATGTTTCCGGACGAGCATTCGCGCCCGGCGCGTCACGCGCTGCCGATGGACAATATGGACGGCGGCGCGCTGGTGCAGTGCGACTTCACCGCCGTGATCGACTGAAGGAGTTTTGCACATGCCGACCTATCTGCCGTTCGATCCCAATCCGCGCCGCCCGAGCAAGGCGCCGCCGCCGAAGACCGTCGACAGCCAGTTCCACGTGCTGGGTCCGATCGAGAAATATCCTGAGCGTCCCGGCGCCGCCTACCGGATGCCGACCGCGACCTGGGAAGCGGCGCTGCGCATGCACAGGGCGCTCGGCATCGAGCGCGGCATCATCGTGCAGACCACGACCTACGGCGCCGATCATGCCGTCGTGCTCGACGGCCTCGCCGCGATGGGCCCGAACTATCGCGGCTGCGCCAACGCGCTGGTGTTCGCGGAGGCGAACGACGCCTATCTCGCCAAGCTGCACGACGCCGGCGTGCGCGGCGCGCGCTTCAGCTTCCGCCAGGAGCTGGGCGCGGTGCTGTCGGACGCCGATTTCGCCCGCGCCATCGCCCGCATCCGCGAGCTCGGCTGGTACGCAAAAATCCAGCCGGAGAAGGACGGCATCATGTCGAGCGTCGCCAAATACGAGAGTCTCGATGTGCCCGTGCTGATCGACCACATGGCGCGCCCGGACCCCGAGGCAGGCAGGAACGATCCGAATTTGCGCAAGATGCTGGAGCTGCTGGCTAAGGGCAATTTCTGGGTCATGCTGTCGCTCGGCGAAAAAACCTCGAAGACCGGAGCTCCTTACGACGACGTGATCCCGATCGCGCGCGCCTATATCGAGGCCGCCATCGACCGCTGCGTCTGGGCCAGCGACTGGCCGCATCCGGTCTCGGTGAAGCAGCCGCCGAACGACGCCGATCTGCTCGAGCTGATGTACCGCTACGCCGCCGACCAGACGGAGCTGGAGAAGATCCTGGTGCACAATCCGGCCAAGCTTTTCGGCTTTCCGGATTAGGAAGGGCGAACTGAACGAAGGTCGACTTCGGCGACAAGTGGCGCTCTGGCCGTTCCCTCCCCCACAAGGGGGGAGGGAACACACCTAGCACTGAGGCGAGACCGAGAGCGTCACGCCGTCAGCCTCTCCCTTACCCCCGCCGCGATCTCGAACGAGCGCAGCCGCGCCGCGTGGTCGTAGATCTGGCCCGTGGTCATCAACTCGTCCGCGCCGGTCTCTGCGATCAACGCCCTCAGCTTCGCCTCGACCACACCCGGCGAGCCGACCGCAGAGCACGACAGCGACTGCCCCACCATGGCCTTCTCGGCCGGCGACCACAGCGCGTCCATGTCGTCGACCGGCGGCGGCAGCGGGCCCGGCGTGCCGCGGCGCAGATTGATGAACGCCTGCTGCAGCGAGGAGAATATCCGCTGTGCCTCGGCGTCGCTGTCGGCCGCGAACACGTTGACGCCGACCATCGCATAGGGCTTGTCGAGCTGCGCCGACGGCTCGAAGCGCGCGCGATATTCGCGCAGCGCCGGCATCATCATCTGCGGCGCGAAATGCGAGGCGAACGCGAACGGCAGCCCGAGCATGGCGGCAAGCTGCGCGCCAAAGGTGCTCGATCCCAATATCCACAGCGGCACCTTCGTTCCCATGCCGGGCACGGCGCGGATCGTCTGGTTCGGCTGCACGTCGCCGAGCAAAGCCTGCAACTCCAGCACATCCTGCGGGAAATTCTCGGAACTGGTGGCGAGGTCGCGCCGCAGCGCCCGTGCCGTAAACTGGTCGGTGCCCGGCGCCCGCCCGAGCCCGAGGTCGATCCGTCCGGGATAGAGCGAGGCCAGTGTGCCGAACTGCTCGGCGATGACCAGCGGCGAATGGTTCGGCAGCATGATCCCGCCGGAGCCGACGCGGATCGTTGTCGTCCCGCCCGCGATGTGCCCGATCACCACCGACGTCGCGGCGCTGGCGATGCCCGTCATGTTGTGATGCTCGGCCAGCCAGAATCGCTTGTAGCCCCAGCCTTCCGCATGCCGGGCGAGATCGAGCGAGTTGCGGAACGCCTGCGCGGCGTCGCCGCCCTGGCAGATCGGCGCGAGGTCCAGCACGGAGAAGGGGATCATGGGGAGGCACCTGAAGGGGAGGGGCCGCGCGAGAATGCGCGTCTGCGGCATCACATGTAGTGTCGGGAGGACACTGTTGTCCTACAGTTTGGGCGGCGACGCCATCGTTCACAACACTGTTATTGCGACCCTAGGCGCCTGTCGTCGCAACTGTGCGTTTCACGCCTGTTGTTGTAGCTTGCGAAAGCAACTGCCCCGTCGCCGGGAGGAACCGACATGACTACCGTCCTGCTCAACCGCCGGGGTCTCCTCGCTGCCGGCGGGTCCGTCCTCGCAACCGGAATTTTGGCGACCGGCATTCCCGGGCTCCTGCTGCCGGCCCGCGCCGACGGGCTCGCGCCCACCGAGTCGATGTCGGGCGGGGCGAACAACTACCGCAAGGGCGCGGCGATCGTGGAGCGGATCGGCAAGGGCGGCTTCTGGATGAGCGGCACCGTGCGCCGCGCCGGCGATGGGGCGCCGCTCGCAGGCCAGCGCATCCAGATCTGGGCGCACACGGTCGAAGGCCAGGAGCACGAGCCGCAGAGCCATGGCGCCACGCTCACCGACAAGGACGGCAAGTTCCGGCTCGAGATGCCGCAGATCATCCCGATCTTCGGCCAGCCCCACGGCCACCTCGCCTATGACAGCGGCGAGTTCAAGACAGTGTTCCTGCGGCCGGTGATGCGCAGCGCCAAGGAAACCAGCTTAGAGGCGCACTTCGTGCTGCAGCCGGCCTGACCGGGCCGGCGCATGACGGGGAGGAGATCGGCACGGGTGATCCTGATCTGGGTCGCGCTTGCCGTGGCCATCGGCGTGCCGATCGCGTTCGCGGCAACCAGCGAGCAGCTCGCCTGGCGCGGTCCGGTCTACATCCTCGCCGGCTTCGCCGGCATCGTCGCGCTCGGTCTCGTGCTCGTGCAGCCCTTGCTGATCGGCGGCTATCTGGCACCCCTGTCGGCCTATCGCGGCCGGCGCGCCCATCACTGGATCGGCGGCGCGCTGGTGCTGGCCGTGGTGTTTCACGTCGCCGGCCTCTGGATCACCAGCCCGCCCGATATGATCGACGCGCTGACCTACACCTCGCCGACGCCGTTCTCGCCCTTCGGCGTGACCGCGATGTGGGCGATCTTCGTTGTCGCGCTGCTGGCGTCCCTGCGCCGCCGGCTGGAGTTGCGCCCGCGAACCTGGCGCTTCATTCACATGCCGCTCGCCATCGTCATCGTCCTCGGCAGCGTGGTCCATTGCCTCCTGATCGAGGGAACGATGGAGACGGTCTCCAAGGCCGTGCTGTGCGCCGCGGTTCTCGCGGCGACCATCAAGGTCATGATCGACCTGCAGGTCTGGCGAAAGCGACGAACGCTGCGCGGGGAAAGCCCGTAGCCGCTCTGCTTGCCGCATTCGGCGACGCGGCGTAACTTCACGCAATGGTTGTCACCGCCCCCGATCTGAAAGCGTTCCTGCTCGCGACGCCGTTCTTTGGCGGGCTTTCGGACGGAAGCCTCGACCTCCTGATGTCGATGCTGGCCGAGCGCCGCTTCGAGGCAGGCGCGACCGTCGTGGAGGAGGACGAGCCGGGACGTTCGATGTTCATCGTCAAGTCCGGCCGGCTCGCGGTGAGCAAACGGACGAGCGCAGGCAGCGTCATCCCGATCTCCGTTCTGCAGCCCGGCGACTTCTTCGGCGAGATGACGCTGATCGAGATGCAGAACCGCTCCGCCACGGTGGTCGCGGAGGCGCCGACGGTGCTGTACGAGCTGACCGCCAAGAATCTCTACGCCTGCTACAAGGCCGACATCCACGCCTATGTGATCGTCCTGCAGAACATCAACCGCGAGCTGTGCCGGCGGCTGCGCCGGGCGGACGATCGGTTCGCGCGACGCGCGGCGGTTAACGACAATTGATGATGCGTAGTGCGGAGGATGGGTAGAGCGGAGCGAAACCCATCATGCTTCGGCACCAGATAAACCCGCGATGGGCTTTGCTCCGCTCTACCCATCCTACGAATTTGGCCCGGCTACAGCAGCGCCATCGAGTGCAGCGAGTTTCGATGAAGGCCGAAGGCAACGATGCCGGAGAGAAGCAGCGCAGTCCCAGTCACGATCAAGAAAAGCGCAAACACGATCGAAGCCCCTGGTTCGTCATCAATGACGAGCACGATAATGGATAAAATTTTACCGACAATCGAAAGGAAGCATTAACCTTACCCGCGTGGGCCCGTCGGGCAAAACACCGCAAATCCCGTCAACCCCTTCTCGGAAAAATATTCCACTTTACCGAAATTCGGATTCGCGGCATATTCCCGTCATCCCGGCCCGAGGAGAGGGGCGATCGTACGTCGCAACGAACGTGGGCTGGGTGGCGGTGGGACGCGGCTGCGTCGGGCACGGCAAGGCGGGACCAGGGCGGGTGAACCCCGTGAGGTCCTTCTCCGTGTGACGAACGGCGCCGTCGCGTACGGCTAAACCATGTGGTCCTGGCTGTCGTTGCTACAGCCAAGCCTTCGCGAAGATGCAGCGGCCAACCGGATGCGGTGCATCGCCTTTCGCGGACGTGACGGAGGCCAGAAGGAATTCGGCTCCGGGGAGAGCAGGCATAGGCCGTCAAACCATCGCGCAGGGAAGGCCGGGTGTTTTCCGGCCCACCTGTTGTCCGCCTGCGCATTTGCGTGTGCCAGTTTTTCGCGCAGCGGGTCATGGGTGCCAGCCGGCACCCGGTCTTCCCTGCGCCCTCTTCACAAGAGAGGGCGAAAGAGAAGAGCAAAACTCGGGCGATTCATGCCGCGAGAACGCCGCTTCATGTTTGGATCACCGAATGATCGCGCGCTCTTGCGCGAACACAAATCGACCGCGCGCTCCCGCTCCGCCGGTGTCGCCTGCTCAGCGACGGGCGGCGATTGCCGTCAGCTCCAGCTTGACGCCCGGGCCGAGATCCGCAACGCCAACGGCCGCACGCGCCGGCAGATGGTTCGCGGTGAAATAGCGCTTCCACACCTCGTTGAACGCGGCCTTGTCGGCGAGCTCGGCCATGAAGATCGTCACCTGCAGAACGCAGGAGAGATCGGAGCCGGCGCCATCGAGCAGCGTCTTCAGCTGGCGCAGCACATCGTCGGCCTGGCCCGCCATGTCGAGCGCCGCATCCTCAGGAACGATGCCGCCGAGATAAAGCACGCCGTTATGCTCGACGATCTCGTGGAGCAGTCCTTCGTAGGGCAGGGAACGTGTGATCACGATGGCATCCGTGGATATTGCGGGCTCGCGGGCCGGCAGAAAGCTTGCAGTGAGGGGAAGAATGGTGCTGCCAGACAGGATTGAACTGTCGACCTCTCCATTACCAATGGAGTGCTCTACCACTGAGCTACGGCAGCATGTGCTGGTGAAGAATCGGGCGCCCGAGGGGCCCTGCCAAGCGGGCCGATATCTGCCACAAGCCCCCCTCCTGCGCAAGCTTGCTCGGCCGGTCAAAACGAGAAAATCGGGCCGATATCGAGGCCAAAATGCTCGTTTTGGCTCGAAACGGCCGACTTCCCGCCGATTCGAGGCCTCCGCGTCCCCGCCAACTGGCCAGGTGGCCAAGGGTGCGGATTCGGTCCATTTCGAGTTTCGCACGATCGGATCGCGAGAGGCCTCTTGAGCTGCCGCATTCTCCGGGCATGTTATCGCCGATGGCAGTATCGGACCCGCAATGACTGACGAGAACGACAAGAGCGCAACCCAGGCGAAGACGTCCCGTGACGAGCGGTTGAAATCTGCGCTGCGCGAAAACCTGAAGCGGCGGAAGCTGCAGGCGCGCGAACGCGCCGCCAGCGGCGAGCCCTCGCCAAACGCCGAGGGTTCCCTAGATGAGGGGGCCGCCGGCAAAGCCGGCACTTAGCAAATTGGAATGAGCGAGAATGACGATGGGGCAGGACGGACAGCAACCAAGCGGTGATGACGCGATGATGTCGCGGTTCACGCGCCCCGAACAGACCTTTCCAGTGCTGACGCCGGCCGAGATCGAGCGGATCAGGCACTTTGGCGAGGTCCGCCTCTATCAGGACGGCGAGTTCCTGTTCGAAACCGGCAAGCCGGGGCCGGGCATGTTCGTCGTGCTGAAGGGCCATGTCGCCATCACCCAGCGCGACGGGCTCGGTCACGTCACGCCGGTGATCGACCAGGGGCCGGGGCAGTTCCTGGCAGAGCTCAGCCAGCTCTCGGGCCAGCCGGCGCTGGTCGACGGCCGCGCCGAGGGCGATGTCGAGACGCTGCTGCTGCCGCCGGACCGGCTGCGCGCGCTGCTGGTCGCCGAGGCCGAGCTCGGCGAACGCATCATGCGCGCGCTGATCCTGCGCCGGGTCAATCTGATCCAGGGCGGCATCGGCGGCCCCGTGCTGATCGGCCCGTCGAACTCCGCCGGCGTGGTGCGGCTGCAGGGCTTCCTCACCCGCAACGGCCAGCCGCATCATCTGCTCGATCCCGCGCGCGATCGCGACGCCGCCGAGGTCATCGCGCGCTATTCGCCCAAGCCCGAAGACTGGCCGCTGGTCGTCGCCGCCAACGGCACCGTACTGCGCAATCCCAGCGAGACCGAGCTTGCCCGCGCCATCGGCATGATCGGCGGCGCCACGGATGGCCGCATCTACGACGTCGCCGTCGTCGGCTGCGGACCGGCCGGGCTCGCCACCGCCGTGTATGCGGCCTCCGAAGGATTGTCCGTGGCCGTGCTCGACATCCGCGCCTTCGGCGGCCAGGCCGGCGCCAGCGCGCGCATCGAGAATTATCTGGGTTTTCCGACCGGCATTTCCGGCCAGGCCCTGACCGCGCGTGCCTTCACCCAGGCGCAGAAATTCGGCGCCGACATCATGATCCCCGTCACCGTGAAGTCGCTCGACTGCACCCGCAGGGACGGCGCGTTCTCGGTGGCGCTCGACGGCAGCGATGCCTTGCGCTCGCGTTCGGTCGTGGTCGCGAGCGGCGCGCGCTATCGCCGGCCTGACATTGCAAACCTCGACAAATTCGAGGGGCGCGGCGTGTGGTATTGGGCCTCGCCCGTCGAGGCGAAGCTCTGCGCCGGCGAAGAGGTCGCGCTGGTCGGTGCCGGCAATTCGGCAGGTCAGGCGGCCGTGTTCCTGTCGGGTCACGCCAGGAAAGTGCTGATGATCATCCGCGGCGGCGGCCTGGGCGCCAGCATGTCGCGCTATCTCATCGAGCGCATCGAAGCGACGCCGAACATCGAATTGATGTTCAACACCGAGATCACCGCGCTCGAGGGCGACGAGGCCGCGCTGCTGCGGCGCATCCGCTGGAAGAGCCGGCTGTCCGACGACGAGGATTCTGCCGAGATCCGCAATCTGTTCCTGTTCGTCGGCGCCGATCCCGCCACCGCCTGGCTCGACGGCTGCGGCGTGACGCTCGATCGCGGCGGCTTCGTCGTCACGGGCGCGCAGTCCGAGCAGAACCAGGGCCGCCTCGTGGCGCCGCTGGAGACCTCGGTGCCCGGCGTCTATGCCGTCGGCGACGTCCGCTCCGGCTCGGTCAAGCGCGTCGGCGGCGCCATCGGCGAAGGCGCCCAGGTCGTGGCCTCCCTGCACGGCTATCTCGGCGACGCCGCAAAACCGGCGCTTTAGTCGAGCAGAAGACAAGCAGTTGGCAAGACGAATGGGACTTGCCATCTTGCCGCGCCCCACAGACTATCGCCTCGTCGCGAGGCCAATCGCGCGCGGAAGAACAAAGATTCCCAAGGGAGGACTAAATGGCCGAACTCGTCGTGCTCTACAAAACGCCCAAGGATGCTGCCGCCTTCGACAAGCATTATGCCGAGACCCACATTCCGCTCGCCAAGAAACTTCCCGGCTTGAAGAAGTACGCTGTCAGCACGGGCGCGGTCGGGTCCCCCGCCGGGCCGTCAGGGATTCATCTCGTCGCCATCCTCACCTTCGACAGCGTGGGCGACATCCAGAAGGCCTTCGGCAGCGAAGCGGGCAAGGCGGCCGCAGGCGACGTGCCGAAATTTGCGAGCGGCGGTGCCGATCTCCTGATCTTCGACACCAAGGAAGTGTGAGACTTCGATTCGACTTTCGTCGAGAACTGCCGCCGTTTGTGACAGCGGTGCAAAAAATTCAGCCATGCGTTTGTCGATTCGCACGATGACGCATGGCTGCGCACATGCATGTGACGACAACGCAGATGGTAATCGCATGAGGACCGTAATACGACTCTGCCGAATCTCAACGGAGAGTTAGGAGAGATGCCATGGTCCTTGGCTTGAGCCTGCCCGCCTTCACGATGGTCCATGTCGTCATCAGCCTGATCGCCATCGCCGCCGGCCTCGTCGTGATGTTCGGCCTGCTCGGCTCGAAGTCGATGCCGGGCCTCACCGCGATCTTCCTGTCGTTCACGATCCTGACCAGCGCCACCGGCTTCCTGTTTCCGTTCAAGGAGCTGTTGCCCTCGCACATCATCGGCATCATCTCGCTGGTGCTGCTCGCGATCGCCTGCCTCGCGCTGTACGGCATGAAGCTCGCGGGCGTCTGGCGTCCGGTCTACATCGTGACGGCGATGATCTCGCTCTATTTCAACGTCTTCGTGCTGGTGATCCAGTCGTTCCTCAAGGTGCCGGCTTTGGCCGCGCTCGCGCCGGCGGTGGCGCCGGCGCCGCCGTCGGGCCCGGTGTTCGCCGCGGTGCAGGGCATCGTGCTGGTGTTCTTCGTCGTGCTCACCGTCGGCGCCTGGCGCCGCTTCAAGCCGATGGCGTTTGCCTGATCACACGATTCTCAACATCCCGGTCGATGCGAGGCGTCGCATTCGAGATCTCGCGCAACTATCTGCGCAACGTCGGTGCGTGTTTGTTCACGCGCAACACAAACCCAGTTTCACTGAAAGAGAACGATCATGCCCATCATCACCACCAAGGACGGCGTCGAGATTTTCTACAAGGACTGGGGCAGTGGTCAGCCGATCGTGTTCAGCCACGGCTGGCCATTGTCGGCCGACGACTGGGACGCGCAGATGATATTCTTCGCCAACAACGGCTACCGCGTCATCGCCCATGACCGCCGCGGCCATGGCCGCTCGTCGCAGGTTTCCGACGGCCACGATATGGATCATTACGCCGACGATCTCGCGGCCGTCGCGTCGCATCTCGACCTCAAGAACGCCATTCATGTCGGCCATTCCACCGGCGGCGGCGAGGTCGTGCACTACATCGCGCGCCACGGCGAGAGCCGGGTCGCGAAAGCGGCGATCCTCTCCGCGGTGCCGCCGCTGATGGTGCAGACGGCGGCCAATCCCGGCGGCCTGCCGAAGAGCGTATTCGACGATCTGCAGAAACAGCTCGCCGCCAGCCGCACGCAATTCTACCGCGATCTCCCTGCCGGCCCGTTCTACGGCTACAACCGCCCCGGCGCAAAGCCGTCGGAAGCGGTGATCCAGAACTGGTGGCGCCAGGGCATGATGGGCGGCGCGAAGGCGCATTACGACGGCATCGTCGCGTTCTCGCAGACCGACTTCACCGAGGATCTGAAGAAGATCACCGTGCCCGTGCTGGTGATGCACGGCGACGACGACCAGATCGTGCCCTACGCCGATTCCGCGCCGCTGTCGGCCAAGCTGCTCAAGAAGGGCATCCTGAAGACCTACAAGGGCTTCCCCCACGGCATGCCGACCACGCACGCCGAAACCATCAACGCGGACCTGTTGGCGTTCTTCAGGGAGTGAGGCACCTCACGTCAAGATCGCCCGGATCGCATCGAAGGTGCGCTTGACGAAGGCCTCCGGCTTCTCGCGCGCTCCGTCGCCGATCCAGCTGTCGCCGCCGACGCGCATCGCGCCGGTGGCGATCATGGCGACGAGCCGCGCCTTCTGCCGGTCGGACCTGGTTCGGCCGCGCTGGGCAAGGCCCTCGGCCAGCGCGCGCTCGATCGTCTCGTATTTGAGCTGGTCGCGCGCCTGCAGCGCGGGATTGTCGCGCTTGAGCCGCGACATCGCGGCGGCTTCCGCGGGATCGAGCCGCTTGACCACTGCCGCGATCGCATTCTCCGCGGCCGTCAGCATGGATTCGTCCGCTGGCCGCGCCACGATTTCCTCGACCAGCGCGTCGGCGGCGTTCTCCTGCCAGGCGGTGACCACGTCCTCCTTGGACGCGAAATAATGGAAGAAGCTGCGGCGCGACACCTCCGCCGCCGCCGCGATGTCGTCGATGGTCGTGGCTTCGAAGCCGCGCTCCAGGAACAGCGTCATCGCCGCCCTTGTCAGCCGCGCGCGGGTCTCCTGCTGCTTGCGCTGGCGCAGGCCGGTCGTATCAGGGGCTTTTCCCTTCGCGGGCAATTTCCGGGCAACCTTCGACGCCTTCAAATCATGTCACCTCTTGTAAAGTTGCACTCAGTGCACATTTAGACCCGGCGCGGGCCGCGTTCCAGCCCCGAACGGAGAATGGCATGACCGACTGGACCACGGCAGACATCCCATCCCTCAGAGGCATGACGGCCGTCGTGACCGGGGCGACGGGCGGCCTCGGTTACGAGACGGCGATGGCGCTGGCCGGCGCCGGTGCCATTGTCATACTCACCGGACGCAGCGACGCAAAGGGGCTGCGCGCGATCGAAGGCATCTGCGCGCGGCATCCGGGCGCGCTGATTGCCTACGAGCCTCTCGACCTCGCCAGCCTTGCCTCGGTCGCCGACTTCGCCCGCCGCTTTGCCGCCGGCAACGAGCAGCTCGATCTCCTCGTCAACAATGCCGGCGTGATGGCGCTGCCGAAGCGGCGAGAGACCGAGGATGGTTTCGAGATGCAGCTCGGTACCAACTATCTCGGCCACTACGTCCTGACGGCACGCCTGCTGCCGCAGCTTCGCAGGGCGACAGCGTCTCGCGTCGTCAATCTCTCCAGCCTTGCGCACCGCTCCGGCGCGGTCGATTTCGACGATCTGCAAGGCAAGCATTCCTATCGTCCGTGGCGCGCCTACAGCCAGTCCAAGCTGGCGATGCTGATGTTTTCGCTCGAATTGCAGCGTCGCAGCGATGCGGCAGGCTGGGGCGTGAGGAGCATCGCCGCCCATCCCGGCTTTGCGCGCACCGATCTCATCGCGAACGGCCCGGGCGCCAACACCTTCCAGTGGCGGGTCGGCCGGCTGCTCCAGCCGCTGTTCAGCCAGTCCGCCGCCGAAGGCGCACTGCCGACGCTGTTCGCTGCAACCTCCCCCGCGGCGGAGCCCGGCGGCTATTACGGTCCGAACGGGTTCTACGAGATGAAGGGGGCGCCGGCGGCGGCGAAGATCATGCCGCATGCGAAGGACTTGGCGGTCGCCGCCATGCTGTGGGACGTCTCGGCGACGTTGACCGGTATATCCTTCGACGAAATCGCGGCCGCGGCATGAGCCGCGTCGTCCGGGAAGGGTATCCACGGAAGGTGCTGGAGATGGCGGATATCAATAGCCTCTAGCCGGCCGGTCCGTTAGTTTGTGCGGAAATATCGCGGCCTGCGCGCGTTGAGGCCTGTCCACTCCGAAGGAGAAGCGTCGGCGATGTCGCCCCAGCTCAAACTGATCGCCCTCGACGCCGACGATCTCGCCGTGATCTCGACCCATGTCCAGGACGCCCGTGTCCAGATCTCCGACATCATCTGGCGGCAGGCCGAGAAGCGGCTTGTGGTCGGGATGAGCCGGCTGGACTGGGAGCAGACGCTGGAAGGGCAGGCCGAGCCGCGCCGGCTGGTTGCCGCGCTCCGCTTCGACCGCGTGCTCGCCTGCAAATCGCGCAACATCGACTTGGGCGCTCCCGACAAGGTCCTGGACCTCGTCGGCATCGAGTTTCACCCGCGGGACGGGCGCGAAGCGGAGCCTGGCGGCAGCGCCCTGCTCTTGTTCGCGCAAGGCGGCGCCGTCCGGCTCGACGTCGAATGCCTGGAATGCGAGCTCACCGACCTCGGGGCGGACGCGCTGGGAGCGGGCGTGGAGATCGAGGGGAAGCTGTGAGTTTGCCTGTATACCAGCCGCACCGTCCCGGGGCCTGCGCCAGGACGGCGCCTTCCGAGGGTTGACGCCGCTTCCCCGCCGCGCCATTGAGCAGGGGCCCGGTGCGCCAATCCGCCCCAAAGACCATCCAGAAGCCAAGCCAGACATGCCCGTTCGTCTCGACCGCAGCAGCGCCGATTTTGACCAGCGATTCGCGGCCTTCCTCGCCGCCAAGCGCGAGGTCTCGGCCGACGTCGAGGCCGCCGCGCGCGCGATCGTCGACGACGTGGCCAAGCGGGGCGATGCCGCGCTGCTGGAGGCCACCGCCAAGTTCGATCGCCTGAAGCTCGACGCATCCGGCCTGCGCGTGACCGCTGATGAGATCGAGGCCGCGACCAGGGCCTGCGAGCCTGCGACGCTGGATGCGCTCAAGCTCGCGCGGGACCGCATCGAGACCTATCACCGCCGGCAGCTGCCGCAGGACGAGCGCTTCACCGACCCGCTCGGCGTCGAGCTCGGCTGGCGCTATACCGCGATCGAATCCGCCGGCCTCTACGTGCCCGGCGGCACCGCGGCCTATCCGTCCTCGGTGCTGATGAACGCGGTGCCCGCCAGGGTCGCCGGCGTCTCGCGCCTCGTGATGGTGGTGCCCTCGCCCGACGGCAAGCTCAATCCGCTGGTGCTGGCGGCGGCGCATCTCGGCGGCGTCACCGAGATTTACCGCGTTGGCGGCGCGCAGGCCGTTGCCGCGCTGGCGCACGGCACCGCGACGATCGCGCCGGTCGCAAAAATCGTCGGCCCCGGCAACGCCTATGTCGCCGCCGCCAAGCGGCTGGTGTTCGGCAAGGTCGGCATCGACATGATCGCGGGTCCCTCCGAGGTGCTCGTCATCGCCGACGACACCGGCAATGCCGACTGGATTGCCGCCGACCTGCTGGCGCAGGCCGAGCACGATGCCAGCGCGCAGTCGATCCTGATCACCGACTCCGCGCGCCTCGCCGCCGACGTCGAAAAGGCCGTCGAAGCGCAGTTGAAGACGCTGCCGCGCGCCGCGATCGCCGGCCCCTCCTGGGCCGATTTCGGCGCCATCATCTTGGTGAAGAACCTGGCCGACAGCATTCCGCTTGCGGATGCGATCGCCGCCGAGCATCTCGAGATCATGACTGTGGATCCCGATGCGCTCGCCGCAAAAATCCGCAACGCCGGCGCGGTGTTCCTCGGACCGCATACGCCCGAGGCGATCGGCGATTATGTCGGCGGCTCCAACCACGTGCTGCCGACGGCGCGCTCGGCGCGATTCTCCTCGGGCCTGTCGGTGCACGACTTCATGAAGCGCACCTCGATCCTGAAATGCGGCCCGGATCAGCTGCGTGCGCTGGGCCCGGCCGCGATGACGCTCGGCAAGGCGGAGGGGCTGGACGCCCATTCGCGCTCGATTGGATTGCGCCTCAATCTGTCATGACAAAGCCGCCCGAACAGGACGACTCCAACAATCGCATCGTCGCGGTCACGCTCGACGAAGACTCGATCGGCCGTTCCGGCCCCGACATCGAGCACGAGCGTGCGATCGCGATCTACGATCTGATCGAGCAGAACCTGTTCGCGCCCGACGGCGCCGAAGGGAAGGGCCCGTTCACGCTGCATCTCGGCATCACCGGCAACCGTCTGATGTTCGACATCCGCCGCGAGGACGGCACGCCCGTCGTCGCGCATCTGTTGTCGCTGACGCCGTTCCGGCGGATCGTGAAGGACTATTTCATGATCTGCGACAGCTACTACCAGGCGATCCGCACCGCGACCCCCGACAAGATCGAGGCCATCGACATGGGCCGGCGCGGCATCCATGACGAGGGATCGCGCACGCTGCAGGAGCGGCTGAAGGGCAAGGTGCGGGTCGACTTCGAGACCTCGCGCCGGCTGTTCACGCTCATCACTGTCCTTCATTGGAAGGGTTAAACGCGCATGATCCCGAAAAGTGGGAACCGGTTTTCGGATCGGATCATGCGCAAGACCAAAAGAGCGTGAGCGATGGCTGCGCCGCCACGCGCAAGCAATCCGCAGTCCGTGCTGTTCGCCTGTGCGATGAACAGCGTGCGCTCGCCGATGGCCGAGAGCCTGCTGCAGCACATGTTTCCGCAGGGCCTCTACGTGAAATCGGCCGGCGCCAGGAAGGGCGAGCTCGATCCGTTTGCCGTTGCCGTGATGGCCGAGCTCGGCCAGGACATCTCCGCCCACAAGCCGCAGACCTTCGAGGAGCTGGAGGATTGGGAGGGGCTGAATTTCGACCTCATCATCACGCTCTCGCCCGAGGCGCATCACAAGGCGCTGGAGCTGACGCGGACGCTCGCCGCCGACGTCGAATACTGGCCGACGCAGGATCCCACCACCATCGAAGGCAGCCGTGACCAGAAGCTCGCCGCCTATCGCGAGGTCTGCGACCAGCTGATGATGCGCATCCGCCGGCGGTTTGCCAAGGTCGGTGCGGCGAGCGGTTAGTCTCGTGCCCCGGACGCAGAGCCTCTTCTCCCTCGCCCCGCGTGCGGGGAGAGGCGAAGAAGGCGTAACACCGGCGTCACAGACCGCAGGCACACGAATCTCGGCATCTCCTCGAATCACCAAACCTCGGGTTCCCGGGTTGTGAAATCAGCCCCCTTCCGATAGGTTCCGCGCGCAATTCACCCCCGCTTCATCCCCCAAATCACCTGATGCTCGGCCGCCCCAAATTCGTACTTGCCTCCGGTTCGCCGCGGCGCCTGTCGCTGCTCAACCAGGCCGGCATCGAGCCGGACGCGCTCCGGCCGGCCGACGTCGACGAGACGCCGAGGCGGGGCGAGCTGCCGCGTGCCTGCGCCAATCGGCTCGCGCGGGCCAAGGCCGATGCGGCGCTCAAATCAGTGCAGCTCGACGACGAGCTGCGCGGGGCCTTCATCCTCGCGGCCGACACGGTAGTCGCGGTCGGCCGCCGCATCCTGCCCAAGGCCAATCTGGTGGACGAGGCGGCGCAGTGCCTGCGGCTGCTGTCGGGTCGCAACCACCGCGTCTACACCGCGATCTGCCTGGTCACGCCGCGCGAGGCGTTTCGCCAGCGCCTGATCGAGACCCGCGTCCGCTTCAAGCGCCTCTCGGAGGACGACATCCAGGCCTATATCGGCTCCGGCGAATGGCGCGGCAAAGCCGGCGGCTATGCGGTGCAGGGCATCGCCGGCTCCTTCGTGGTGAAGATGGTGGGGTCCTACACCAACGTCGTCGGCCTGCCGCTCTACGAGACAACGACCCTGCTTGGCGGCGAGGGCTTTCCGATTCGCTTCGGCTGGCTCAACGCCACCACCGTCTGAGCCGAACGCCTCGGCTCGACAAAATCGCGAAAACAACCCCATGCACAGTAGAATGGCCTGACGGCGCGCATGCGCCTCCTCCCGAGGAACCCGTTTGCCGCCAGGCTCTTGAACCCCTTCACCCCGTGCACGCCGCCGACATCATGGACGACCAGGTCAAAAAGCCCGTAAGCCCGCTCAAAACCTGCCCGATCTGCGGCAAGCCGCAGTCGGAGGCGACCCGTCCGTTCTGCTCCTCGCGCTGCCGCGACGTCGATCTGAACCGCTGGCTGAAAGGCTCCTACGTCATCCCCGGCCGCGACGACGACGTGGATGATGTCGAATAGTAAATAATATCAATGGCTTGATCTATCGATCGAGCGGCCGCGCGCCGGCCGCGGCAACGCGGCCGCAGCTTGTGCACAGCCGGGCCGCGCCCGGCGAAGCCTCTTGGCGAAGCCGGGTGGACAGGCCGCCCCGAGCCCACTATAAACCGCCCGCTCGATGGGCTTTGGCCCCTCTCTTGGAGCACGCCCAGGTAGCTCAGTTGGTAGAGCATGCGACTGAAAATCGCAGTGTCGGTGGTTCGATTCCGCCCCTGGGCACCATGACTTCGACCCACCAAATGTCGGCGGTTCGATTCCCGGTCTCGATCAATCCTCGTCAGCGTTGTAGGAACGTGCGCATCCGATGAGCGCGCCGGGTCTGCCAAGCAGCGCTTTGCAAATTGGCGGAGACTTCACGCGGCGAACTCACGCCTCGCTCCCTCCGCTGGCATGACCCAGGCAGGTTCTACGGGTTTGATCTCAGTCCGACCGTCGCGGACACCCCGGCTCGGTGATAATACAAGCCCCCTGAATGAAGGCCGTCAATAAACCGTTTCCGGCTTCACCGAAGGCTCGATATCGAGGTCGATGCGAATTCCCGAGTTGTCGCTGCGCACGACGACGAAGTGCACGGGCTGATCGGGGTCGAGATTGATTTCTTGATGGGGCACGTTCGGAGCAAAATAGACAAAGTCGCCAGATCCGACTTCCGTCGTGAACTCCAACCGTTCGCCCCACCGGATTTGGCTCCGGCCTTTGCTGATATAGACCGCAACTTCATGTGCCCCGTGGTGATGAGCGCCGGTTCGCCCATTTGGCGGCAGGGTCACGGTTCCAAACCAAGTCTTTGCACCTCCCGTACCCGCAAAATCAAATGCTGTCGCTCGGCCGCTTCCCGAAATCGCCGCTGCGCGTACGACCTTCACCCCGTCATGTCGCCAATCTTGGATAGCCATGGTGGATTCCAGTTTTGTCCACGAAAACGAATGCAAGTACTCTATCGTGCACAGCTGAATTGTCCACTATAAAGGTAATAATGAGAAATTCGTCCTCTATAGATGACAAGATCTTGACTCGGATCGCTCAGGCCATTCGCAGACGGCGGGGGGAGTTGAGCCTAACGGTGCGCGCGCTCGCGAGCAGAAGCGGCGTTTCCTCATCGATGATCTCGGATGTGGAGCGCGCCGCCAAATCACCGACGATCTCGACGCTTGCTGCGCTTTCCGAGGCACTCGAGATACCGCTTTCGACGCTGGTTGAGAGCCAGGAGCCGGCCCGACTCCGCGTCGTCAAAGCCGCAGAGCGCCAGTGGCTCGTCGAGTCGGGCACCGGCGCAAAGCGCGACCGCTTTGTGCCTACTGTCGCCGGCAGCGAAGTCGAGTTCTTGCGTTATGTGGTGCCGCCAAAAACTCTGGCGGGACCATTTCCTGCTCACGCGCCGGGCACGATAGAGCACGTTTATCTGGTGGCTGGTGCGATTCGCATAACCCTCGGCAACGATGTCGCAGACCTCGAGGCAGGCGATAGCTGCTCGTGCTATGCCGACTTGCCGCACGGTTTTGACAATCGTGATGGCAAAACGCCGGCCGAGTTCATTATCGTCGTCGAACCGCCCCGTGCCTCGACGTCGGATCGGGCAAGGCGCCACGAGAGAGGCCAATGACGAAGGCCCCGTGCGCAGGCCTCCTTTCCGTGGATCGCTCACGCCACCATGCGAAGGATAAACAGCGGTTCGTCTTACCGGTGATCGCGTATGATTCCCTCCCTGGGCACCAGATTTTTGGCCTTTCAATACGAAATAGCGAACAAACCTTGCGCGGCTTCGCGATCGGCCGGCGTCACGCCGACGACGGCTCCTTCGCGTGCGCGATGTCTGCAACCTCGCGCCGGCGCTAATGCGCGGCGATGCCGGCGCTCTCGATCACCCGCTTGTAGCGTGCGGTCTCCGCGACGATGAACGGGCCCATCTCGGCCGGCCCCTTGTCGGCGATCGACACCTGGCCGTTGCTGGCGAGGTCCGCGACGATGCCGGGGTCGGCGAGCACGGCCACTAGCGCCTCCGAGAGTCTGCCCACGATTTTCGGGTCGGTCCCGGCGGGGACCGAGACCCAGGTCGAGCCGACGCTGACGGCGTCGGGATAACCGGCCTCGAGCACCGTCGGCGCGTCGGGCAGCGCGGCCAGCCGCGCCGTGCCGGTGGTGCCGAGCACCTTGACCTTGCCGGTGTCGATCAGCGGCCTGAGCACGGCGAGGTAGTCGAAGGAGACGTCCAGGATGCCCGACATCATGTCGGTCATCTGGCTCGAGCCCGACTTGTAGGGTACGTGGGTCAGCTTGATGCCGGCGGCCGCCTGGAACATCTCGCCGGCAAGGTGCTGGGCGGTGCCCGGGCCGGGAGAGCCGAAATTGACCTTGCCCGGGTGAGCCTTCGCGTAGGCGACGAACTCGGCCAGCGTGCTGTAGGGCGCTGCTGCGGTCGCGACGAGGATCTGGTTGGCCGAGCTCACGCCGCGGATATGGACGTAGCTCTTGAGCGGGTCGTAGTTGAGCTTCGTCATTCCCAGATTCGGCTGGATCGTCATCGGTCCGCCGGAGGCGTAGAGCACGGTGTAGCCGTCCGCTTGCGCCCGGGCCACGAACTCCGTCCCGATGGTCCCGCCGGCGCCGGGTCGGTTCTCCACCACCACGGGCTGCCCAAGCCGCGTCCGCAGCAGCTCCGCGATCTTGCGCGAGACGAGGTCGGTGACGCCGCCGGCCCCGAACGGCACCACCCAGGTGATCGCGCGGTTCGGCCAGGATTCCGCGGCCGTCTGGGCCCCCGCGGCGCCCGCCTGGAGTGTCAGCATCGTCGCGAGGACGAGACACAGGAGCGTCGGCGTCAACGGCGATCGGGGGCGACCGCTCAGGTCGTTGCGCGCGCCAAATCCCGCGGCCGGGCCTTGCGCACCGCCGGCCACCACCTGCCGCGAGGATCGATGATGGCCGCGATGCCGCGACGGGACGACGAGCCCGAATTCCATGGATGCAGTCCCCCCTCGTTGCAGCGTGGCCGTTCATGGCCATGTTGACCGAAGGCTACAGACTCGAGTCTCTTGCAACCATTGGCGCAGTCCGAGCATCTCTTTTGCAGAATATGAAAAGATCGATCGCGCACCATTTGCCGAGGCCAGCACGTCGATGACGACGGGTATTGCCCGGGACGCCATTTCCCTGAGCCCACGGCAGATGACGATGACCCGCAGCCTTGCAGCCAGCGGTGCTGCATGGCCGGTTACCCCCGCCGCGCAAACACCAACTGCCCGACGTCGATCTTCCCGGCCCTGAACCCGGCCTCGCAGTAGCACAGATAATATTCCCACAGGCGGCGGAAGGCCTCGTCGAACCCGAGCGAGGTCAGGTCGGTCCAGGCGCGGCTGAAATTGTCGCGCCAGAGTGAGAGCGTCTTGGCGTAGTCCTGCCCGAAGACGCGCTCGCGAATGACGGGCATCTCGAAGCGCTCGCCGAGCGCGCGCAGGATGTTCGTTGACGGCAGCATGCCGCCCGGAAAGATGTATCTCTGGATGAAATCGACACGCTGCCGATAGCTGCCGAAGAGCTCGTCGCGGACCGTGATGGCCTGGATGCCGGCGAGGCCGCCGGGCTTCAGCCGCTGATTCAGCTGGTTGAAATAGGCTGGCCAGAACTGCTCGCCGACGGCCTCGATCATCTCGATGGAGGCGATGCGGTCGAAGCGACCATCCTGGTCGCGATAATCCTGCAAGCGGACCTCGACCTTCTCGGCCAGCCCGGCCTCGAAGATCCGCCGCCGGGCGAAGTCATGCTGCTCCTTGCTGATGGTGAGCGCGAGGACGTTGGCGCCATGAGTCTTGGCAGCGAATTCGGCGAAGCCGCCCCAGCCGCAGCCGATCTCGAGCACGCTCTGGCCGGGCTGCAATTCGATGGCCTTGGCCAGCTGCTCGTATTTGTGCTGTTGCGCGGCGGGAAGGTCGGCCGTGCCAGCCGAGAACAGAGCCGACGAGTAGGTCATGCTGGAATCGAGCCACGCCGCGAAGAACTCGTTGCCTAGGTCGTAATGCTTGTGGATGTTATGCCGCGATCCCTGCCTGGTGTTGCGGCGCAGGCGATGCAGCGCCTGCCGGCACAGGCGGACCAGCATGTTTCCGGCAAAGGCGCTGTCGACCAGATCTTCGTTGAGACAGAAGACGTAGAGAAGCTGGGCGAGATCGGGCGTGGTCCAGTCGCCGCGAATGTAGGCCTCGGCCATGCCGATATCGCCGCCGATGACGAGGCTGCGCGCGAACCTGTAATTGTTGAGCTCGATCGTGGCGGACGGACCCGGGAGCTGGCCGCGCAACGTGACCATTCGCTGGTCGGGAAGGCGCACGTGAACGGTGCCGCGCCGAAGCTGCGATGCGAGGCGCAGCGCCAGTCGGGCGAAGAACGGGACGTCGTCAAATCGAACGGCTTGATGCGTGGCTGCGAGGTCCATGGTCTAGATCTCACGTTGTTTCAAACGAGGCACGTAGGGAACACCTTTGAGCCAGAGCCGCATAGCTTGCCAGTGAATGGCTGCGATCACCTTGAATGTCAGGAAGGGCAGGCCGACGAGCGCAGCCGACAGGGATCGGCCGGTCAGGGCACGGCGTCGCCCGCAGAGGGCCGCCGCAAACATCGGGCCTTGCGCGCCGCTCTGCAGAATTCTGACTTTCACATCCTGCTCGGGCGAAGACACGCTGAAGCGATAATGCGTCTCCATCGCCATGAAGGGCGAGACGTAGAATGCCTTCGCCTGGCGTTGTCGGATGGTGCCGTCCGCGGCGCCCTGCACCGGCAGGACGTAGGAATGCATCTCGCCGAAGGTGTTGCGGACCTCGTAGATCAACAGGGCGGGATCGCCGGACGCGCCGTAGCAGAAATAGATCGACAGCGGGTTGAACACGTAGCCGAGGATCCTGGGATAGCAGAGCAGGAGCACGCGGCCTCCGGAGAGGTCGATGCCGCGTGCCGCGGCAAGGCGTCGGGCGTATTGGCTGAGGCCGCCCTTGCCGTCACCGTGATCGCGCTCGTGGAAGCTGAAGGGCGCGGCGCGATTGATGCCGAACAACCGGGATTGGCGATCCGCCTCATCGAGCCGGTCGAGGTCGATCAACAGGTTCATCACGCGGTAGGTGAACCTGTGCTGCACGGGCCGCCATCGCGCGTGCATCACCTTCCCCCAATAGAGCGCGGCGGGCGCCATCGCATCCTCCGCTCTGGCTGGTTTGGTTTGGACCATCGCCCTACTCGGCGGCCTCGGCCAGCAGCGGATCCGGCTGACGCCACGGAGTCTCGCTGCCGAGTGCCTCGGCAACGGAAATGCCGGCCTGCAATCCATCCTCGTGAAAGCCATAGCCGGTCCAGGCGCCGCAGAACCAGGTTCGACGACGTCCCTGGATTGCGGGGAGCCGTCGTTGCGCCGCGAACGCCGCCAGGTCGTATTGCGGGTGGGCGAAGCTGAATTTTCCAAACGTCAGGTCGGCTGCCGGCTCGAAAGGAGGGTTGAGGCTGACGAACAGCGGCTTGCGGTCATCTATGCCTTGCAGCCGGTTCATCCAATAGGTCACCGCGACGTCATTCTGGGCGGGCGTTTGCCGCGGCCATCGCAGGAAGTTCCAGGATGCCCAGGCCTGACGCCGCCGGGGCATGAGACTGCGATCGCGGTGCAGATATATGGTGTTCGGGGCATATCTGATCGCCCCGAGAATGGAACGCTCCTGCGCGTCGGCATCCGACAACGCTGCCAGGGCCTGATCGCTGTGACAAGCCATCACCACGGCGTCGTAAGTCTCCACGCCGCCCTGACTGTCACGGACGGTCACGCCATGCCCGGTGCGGTCGATCGATGTCACCGCGCAGCCAAGCCGCATGTTGTGCTTGAACGAAGCGGTCAGCTTGTCGACATAGCGCCGGCTGCCACCCTCCACGGTCCGCCAGCGCGGCCGATCGAGGTGGAGGAGCCGGTGGTTGTCGAAGAAAGCGACGAAGTTCTCCGCCGGAAAGGACAGGATGTCATCCGATGAGGACGACCAGATGGCTGCCCCCATCGGGCCGAGATAGTCGGAGAACAGCCGCGGCCCGAATGATTCTCGGCGCAGATACTCGCCGAGCGTCAGGTCGCGCAGCCGGCCGGCACGCAGATCGGCTACGGCCTGCCTGTTGAACCTTGCGACTTCCGCCAGCATGCGAAAGTAGGACGGCGATGCGAGATTGCGCGGTTGCGCGAACAGGCCGCAGGCGGTCTGAAAGGCGGTTTCGCCGCCACCGCGCCATTCGAACCGGCCGTGATCGGCAGACAAGGCGAAGCTCATGCACGTCTCGACCGTCTTCACGCCCAGATGCGTGAACAACGACGTCAGTTGCGGATAGTTCGTCTCGTTGAACACGATGAAGCCGACATCGACGTCGATGGGGTCGCCGTCATAGTCGATCCGAACGGTGTGGCTATGACCGCCCGGCTGCAGCTCACGCTCGTAAACGGTGACGGCGTAACGTTTCGACAGGAGCCATGCGGCAGCATTGCCGGCAATTCCCGTCCCGATCACGGCCAAACGCATCCTCTTTCGCCCCCATTGCGGTACCGTCAGCGGCGGTTCCTGAAGCAATCGTGAGGAAACGCCGGGCGAGATGGCCTGGATCACCTGTCGTCGTCGGAAACCCGCTGCCGAGGGCGAAACTATGGCCCGGCCGTGACGTATCGACAGAGGTCAATTCGGGTGGAGACATGATCCTGCTGTACCTTCAGGCGATAGGCTGCATTGCACTGACCCTCTGCCTTCTGATGGCACTGGCCTGGGTCGTTCAGCAGCGCACGGGCAATTCCGGCTGGGTCGATGCCATCTGGTCCTACGCGACCGGCCTCGTCGGCGCGGCGGCGGCCTTGTGGCCGCTCGACGAGGGGACACCGGCCCGCCGGGTGCTCGTCGCGGGGCTTGTGCTGCTGTGGTCGGTGCGGCTCGGGTCGCACATTGCGCGCCGCTCCGCGGCCGGGATCGACGATCCCAGATATGCGAACTATGCGCGCCAATGGGAAGCTGACGCCGCGCGCCGGATGTTCCTGTTCCTGCAGTCACAGGCGCTGGTCTCGGTGCCGCTGCCGTTCGCCGTCTTCCTCGCCGCGCACGCGCCGGAGCCCGGATTGCGACTGCAGGACTATGCCGGGATCGTCATCGTCTTGGCGGCCGTCGCCGGCGAGGCGCTGGCGGACCGGCAATTGCGGCACTTCAAGCGCGATCCGTCCAACGCCGGCCTTGTCTGCGATGCCGGCCTTTGGCGCTGGTCGCGTCATCCGAACTATTTCTTCGAATGGCTGGGATGGCTGGCTTACCCAGTCATCGCGTTGTCGTCGGGCTATGCGTGGGGCTGGGCCAGCCTGGCGGCTCCGGCGATCATGTACTGGATCCTGGTCCACGTGACGGGAATACCGCCGCTCGAGGAACAGATGCTGCAGTCGCGTGGTGACCGGTATCGCCAGTATCAGGCCCGGACCAGCGCATTCTTTCCATGGCCGCCGCGACGGGCACTGCGATGAGTGTCCGATGTGATCCGCCACGGCTTCCGGATCGTTAATCTGGCGGCGTTTCGACAAGCCGGCCGGATACAGCGCGACGGGAAACACGAATATGAGCCTTTTCTTGATCTATCTCGCGGTGGCCGTGACCTTCGTCGCTGTCGACATGGTCTGGCTGACGATGATGGTCGACAAGCTCTATCGGCCGGTGCTGGGCGATATGTTGCGGGATCAGCCCAATTTGCCGGCCGCGGCGGCGTTCTATCTGTTGTATCCCGTCGGCTTGATCTGGTTTGCCGTGCTGCCTGCGCAGCAGGACGGCGGCGCGATGCGTGCGTTCACGTCGGGCTTGATGCTGGGCTGCTTCACCTATGCGACCTATGATCTGACCAATCAGGCGACGCTGCGCAACTGGTCGACCGGATTGACCCTTGCGGACGTTTGCTGGGGATCGTTCCTCGCCGGCATCAGTGCCTGGATCGGATTTCTTGTCGCCCAAAAGCTGGCGCACTGAGCCGGCGCGACCATGCGGGCCGATCACGTCAGGTGGATGTCCCGCCTCCGAGCCGATCGAACGCTGCTCTCGTCTCCGCGATCTGGTCGGACAAGCGTTTGAAGGCAATCCGGGCCTGCAGCTTCGACTCCTCGTCGAGCATGAGGCTTGCGAGATCGACCAGTTGATCGCCCATGCGCTCCATGATGGAGAGCAGCCGGTCGATGCCGGCTTGAGGCTCGTCGGCGACGAGGCGTTCAACCTCTCTCACAATGGCTTCGAGCCTTGCGGTCGAGGAGACCAACCGGTGGTCGCGCCCGCGCTCGGGAAATTCGATGATCTCTGCGTCCATGCGCGCGTTCTCGCCGGCTTCAGGCCGCGGCCGATGCGGCAAGGCAATCCTTGCGCATCGCCACGATGGTTCGGTGCAGCCAGGTCTTGATAGTGCCGACCGGCACACCGAAGCGCCGGGACAGGCTCGCGCGGCTCTCGCCTTCGAGATAGGCCAGAGCGACCAGCCTGCGGCGGTCTTCCGGCAAGCGATCCAACGCGCCGCGGGCAATGGGTTCTGCGCTGGCGTAATCGAAATCCTCGGCGGGTGACGGCCCTGCTGCCGTCGGGACCAGCAGCGCCTTGTCGAGCTCGACACTGGGCCGGCGCCTGGTCCTGAGATGATCGATCGCGGTGCGCCGGACGATCGCGGACATCCAGGCCGTCGCAGGGGCCCGTGCGGAATCGAACCGGGCCGCATTGCGCCAGATCTTCAAGAAGCTGTCCTGGAGGATGTCATCGACATCGTGCGGCGAGGCGCCGACGGCCAGCGCGATCCGGCGCAGCCTGCCGCGTGTCAGCGTATGGAGCTCGGCGAAGGCTCGTGTCTCGCCTGCGGAGACGCGTGCCAGAAGCTCCGGCAATCTCTCGCTTCCTGCCTGACCTGGCGGGCTAGAACAGGCCATGTCCTGTCTCCGTTGCGTTTCTCAGAAAACGCTCCGGACGTGCGCGCGGATCACCCGGCGTGAGGAAGGCGAAGCAGAATCAGAGCCGGACGAACGGCCCGATCAGTCGGCCGAGGAAACCGTTCATGCGCAGGTCGCCGGTCATGGCGACCAGACAGACGCATGGGCCTTCCTCGCCAACGATCGGGCGATGATCGACCTCGTCGTCGCCGTAATCGAAATCCCCTGGACCGAAGCGTCCGCCCTCATGGCTGAAGCTGCCCTCGAGCACGAGCGTCAGCTCGGTGCCGGTATGCGTGTGCTCGAGCATGCGCGAGCCCGGTGCTGACCGCAGCAGGAAAGCGCGCGCCTGGCCCGAACCGGAAAGCTCGATCGGTCGCAGGCTGAGACCCGGCGCGACACGCCGGCGCTTGCCGATGCGATATCTTCGCAGTGCAGGCGGAAGATCAGGGTCCGTGGTGGACGCAGGGGGAGGGGCCGCCGTCTCTTGCGGAGACTCGTGGATTGCCGACATCACGCGGTCGAACGCATCGGGTGCGATCGGCGCCGGCTCGACATCCTCCAGCGCTGCTCCCGCGAGGTGCTCGACGGCCTGCACGAAGCGGGCGCACCGCGCGCAGCCGGCCACGTGCACGCCTACGACCAGTTGGTGGGCCTCTTCCAGCTTGCCGGCCGCGAAATCGGCCAGAAGATCTTCCGGCGGATGATGGCTGATCGTCATGCGTCTTCGTCCAAAATGTCTCGCAACCGGTTCATCGCCAGCCTGATCCGTGACTTGACCGTGCCGAGCGGAATCCCGAGCGCGCTGGCGATCTCCGGATGCGCCCTTTCCTCGATGAACGACATCCTCACCACCATGGATTGCTCTGCCGAGAGTTGCTTGATGGCCGAGGAGATCCTTGCCGCGTCCTGTCCGCGCGAGATCAGGACGTCGACCGCCTCGGCTTGATCCGGCTCGTCAGGCAGCTCGGAACCGGCCTGCAGGCGGTCTGCCCGTGCCCTGCGGCGGAACGAGTCGATCCGCAGATTGCGCGCGATCGTAAATATCCAGGCTGGCGCGCCCGCTGTCCCAGGATCGAACTGGTGGGCCTTCCGCCACACGGCGATCATGGTATTCTGGGCGATCTCTTCCGCCTCGTCCGGGCTGCACCCGGCCTTGAGCATCAGCCCCTTGATGCGGGGCGCGAAATGCTCAAATAGCCGCTTGAAAGCCTCCCGGTCTCCGTCGGAGGCGACGCGTCCGATCAAATCAGCCCAGTCCACCTTTGCCTTCGGCCCTTTGCTCGCACCAATCGACAGCCGCGCTGCCACCCTCCGGGGTAAAGCAGCCTCAGCCCGGATTGGCATCTCTAAAGCCCGGATAGCAGCGATCATAGCGCCTCGACAAGCGACCTCTCCGGGTGAAAACGACCGAGGCCGGCCGCCGGATCACTGCGGAACGTCCATTTGTTCCGTGTTCCCCGACCGTCTGCCGCGGGCGCGGGTTAGCCTTGGCACCCTGCTTGCTCAGTCTTGACCAAAGTCAGGCCTCGATGGAGAGGCCCGTTTCAGGTTGAGGCAAGCGATGCAAGAAGTGTCCCGTTCTGGTACTGCCGGCGAACATCGGCTCGATGCGCTGATCGCCGATTTGTGGTGGCGCGTTCGGCTCTTGAATACCGACATTCTCGAAGAGGAAGCCAAGTCGGGGGTGTTCGACGTGCACCAGCCGACCTATCCGCTGCTCGCGCAAAACCTGCGCGCGCGACGCGACAATCTGGTCTCCACGATCGGCGTGCTCGAGCAACGCGCGAAATCGGTGTCGGAAGCGGCTTGAGAGCGGTCTCCGGCACCACCGGAAGCGTCAGCGACTTCGCCAGCCTGACCAAAGCAGGATGGCGTGGCGCAGCGAGCTTCGGCGCGTGATCGGCAACACATATCATTCCAGCTGGTCGATCTAGCTTTGCCGTCGGTGGTTCGCAGTGATCCACCAGGCAAAGGACAAGACTCATGCGCAATACCATCCTCGTGGCTCTCGCAGCGATCACCCTGGCAAGCGCGGTGGCGCCCGCGAGCGCGCTGACAATCGTGCGCGATCATCGCGATCCGCCCATCGTGCGCGACCATCGCAACCAGACCATCGTCAGGGATCACCGCAATCAACCCGAGGTGCGCGATCATCGCCACTGAACGTGCCGGCGGCGGAGCCGAATCGAACAGGTTCGGCTCCGGTTCGCCTGAGGCAGGTGATCCCGCTTATCCCCTGCGGATGTTACCGCGACACGCAATGCACGATCTTCCCTAAAAGCCCGACAATCGCTCCGCGCACGACGCCGATGTCCATTCGCAATTGTGAGGCCTGAGCACGCGCAAGATTCGCTGCTCCATGCTATGGCTGTTCCCGCAACTTGCTGCGAGGACGCCATGCTGCCCATTCCCGCCGACATCTTCACCGAACCCGAGGACGTCTCGCCCGATGGCCTTGCCAATCTCGGTCCGCTGCGCCGTCTCGCAGGCCGTTGGCAGGCGGACAAGGGCATCGACATCAATCCGAAGGCGGAGGGGCCGGAACGGCGGACCTTCATCGAGCGCATCCGCATGGACCCGATCGATCCGCAGGCCAACGGGCCGCAGCTGTTCTACGGACTGCGCTATCACATCCACATCAACACGCCCGAGGAAGACATCACCTTTCACGATCAGGTCGGCTATTGGCTATGGGAGCCTGCGACCGGGCTGATCATGCAGACGCTGGCGATACCGCGCGGGCAGGTGCTGCTGGCCTCGGGCAAGGCCGCATCCGACGACAAGACGATCTCCGTCACCGCCAAGCGCGGCGACACCGCTTACGGCATCTGCTCGACCGATTTTCTGGAACAGGCCTTCCGCACCGACTCCTACCGCTGCGATATCACCTTCAACGACGACGGCAGCTGGACCTATCTGATCCAGACTGCGTTGTTCGTGCGCGGCGCGCCGTTCAACCATCGCGACACCAACACGCTGCAGCTCGTCGCGCCGCCGACGTCCAATCCGCTTGCGGTGATCGTCGCCGATCGCGCCAAGGGCGACGAGATGAGCAAGGGGCCGGCAGTGTGAAGCGCGGCGTTCGGAGACTAGCATGAAGCCCCATGTCATCTGTCTGATGCACTCCAGCCTCGACGGCCGCACCCACCCCAGCCGCTGGCGTCCCAAGGGGGCGGGGACGGACTGGTTCGAGAAGATCCATGACGAACTCGGCGGCGATGCCTGGGTGATCGGCCGTGTCACCGGCTCGGAGTTCGCCAAGGGTCAGCCCTATCCCGCGACGGACGTGAAGCTGCCGCGTGAAAATTGGTTCGCGCGGCGCGATGCGAAGACCTATGGCGTCGTGCTCGACGCGCAGGGCAAGATCGGCTGGGGCCGCTCGGACATCGGCGGCGATCCCGTCGTCGTCGTGCTCACTGACAGCGTGCCAGATGCGCATCTTGCAGGGCTCCGGGGCGAGGGCGTGTCCTACATCTTTGCCGGCAAGTCCGAGATCGACCTCGCGCTGACGGTGGACATCCTCAACCGCGAGCTCGGTGTGAAGCGCCTCCTGGTGGAGGGCGGCGGCGTCGCCAATGGCGCGTTCCTGCGCGCCGGTCTCATCGACGAGTTCAACCTGATTCTCAGCCCTGCGATCGACGGCGCAACGGGCGCGCCCTTCGTGTTCTCGTCGACCGACGCGGACAGCGACAAGCGCGCGCCGATTGCGGCGATGACGCTGGAGAGCACGCGCGAGCTCGGCGGCGGTGTCCTGCTGCTGCGCTATCTCATCAGGAACGATCCGCAAGCCGCGAGCCGGTGAAGCGCCGGCATGTCGGTTTCCCCGGAGCATATCGTCATCGTCGGTGCCGGCGCGGCCGGCCTGATGGCGGCGCGCGAGCTGGCACTTGCTGGCCGGAGAGTTACGGTCCTGGAGGCGCGCACGCGCTGTGGCGGCCGTATCCACCCGCTGCCGGTTGAAGAGTTCGGCTATCCCGCCGCGGGCGGCGCCGAATTCGTCCATGGCGAGGCGCCGGTCACGCGCGGATTGCTGCGCGAGGCCGGACTGTCGCTTCAGGAGATCGAAGGCGAGCAGTGGAGCTTCGACGGGACGGGGCTCTCGCGCGAAGAGCGCGACGATCCCCACGAGGCCAAGCTTCAAGCCTTGCTGCGGAATTTGAAGGACGATCTCCCCGTCGCCGAATTCCTGCGCCGGCATTTTGCCGGTGAGGACTATGCGCCGATGCGCCATTCGATCGAGCGCATGGTCGAGGGCTATGACGCGGCGGACCCCGAGCGCGCCTCGACGCTGGCGCTGGCCGAGGAATGGATGGAAGGCGGGCACGCGCCGCAGGCGCGCATCGATGGCGGCTATGGCGCGCTGATCGATTTTCTGGCCGCCGACTGCCGCCGGCGGGGCGTGACCATTCATCTCGGCTGCATGGTGACGGGGGTCGAGGAGCACGGCCACATGCCGGCCGTTCGCTGCACCGGCGGTGACGTGCATGGCTGCGACCGCGTGATCCTCACCGTGCCGCTGCCGCTGCTGCGCGAGATCGCTCTGCCGGCGAGCGCGCGCGCCAAGCTTGCCGCTGCCGACGATATCGGCTTCGGCAATGTCATCAAGATCCTGCTGCGCTTCGCGAAGCCATGGTGGCGCGAGCGGCAACAGGATCTCGCGGGCATGACCTTCCTGCTGTCCGATCAGAGGATCCCGGTGTGGTGGACGCAATATCCGCGCGAGCATGCCGTGCTCACAGGCTGGTTCGGTGGCCCTGGTACGGTGGAGCTAAATAGCCTCGATCGGCAGGGATTGATCGAGGCCGGGCTCGGCTCGCTCGCCGCGGTCTTCGGCCTGTCGCATGGAGATGTCGCGCGCCAGCTCGTGGCGGCCGAGGCGATCAATTGGGCGCACGATCCCTTTGCCCGCGGCGCCTATTCGTGGGCGACGCCGCGGACGCGTGCGGCGCAGGCGGTTCTCGCGCGGGCCGATGGGATGGTGCTGTACTCGGGCGAAGCGCTCTATCGCGGCCCCGACATCGGCACGGTGGAAGCGGCATTGGCCAGCGGCCGGGAGACGGCCGCGATGACCCTCCGGGAATGAAAGAGGCCCGCATCTCTGCGGGCCTCATGTCTCACCAGCGTCCGCCGCCGAAGCTGAAGGTCACGCCGGGGCCACCGCCGTAATATCCGTACGGGCCGCCGCCGTAATAGCCGTGATGCCGCGGGTAATAGCCGTAGTTGCGGTAGTGCGGACGGTAGTAGCCGTGATGGTGGTGACGAGGACGCCAGTGATGATGACGGTGTCCATGATGGTGCCGGTGCTGCGCGCTGATGTCGGTCGATTGGCCCGCTGGCGCGTTCTGCTTCGCGCTTGAACTGCCGGCCGCGTTTGCCGCCGATCCGCCGGCGAGCGCCGCGGCTCCGACCGCCATCGCGACAATGAGATACTTCATGTCATCACTCCAGTTGAATGTCGTGGGACAACACATGGGCGTCGGCAGCGTTCCGGCCAGTGCGGGCGTCGAAACGACGCAGCGCGCGGCGTACGATTCGCGGCAAATGATGCCGCGTCGTGAGGTCTATTGTCGCATCACCGGTGTGATTGCATTGCCGCCATCACTTGGCCGCGAATGACGCGATCACCTCGCCGGCGGTAACGATGCGCGCGAACTCGCCGTTGAGATTCGACAGCGTCATCGCATGGATCTCCTCGGCCGAGTGCTTGTCGCCGTCGGGGCCGATGCGCTCGAACGTCCATGTCGCATCGCGTACGAGGCGCGCGTCGAAGCCGAGATTGCCGGCCATCCGCGTCGTCGTCTCCACGCAATGATTGGTGGTGGCGCCGCAGATCACGACCGTGCCGATGTTGCCTGCGCGCAGGCGCTCCTCGAGGTCGGTGCCGATGAAGGCGCTGTTGACGCGCTTGACGATCACCGTCTCGCCCGGCTGCTCACGCGCCTCGTCCTTGACGGCATAGCCGGGACGCGATGGCAGGAACGATGAATTCGGCTTGGTGCCTTCATGGCGAATATGAAAGATCGGCGCGCCGCGCGTCCTGAACGCCTGCAGCAGATCGGCGATCCGCGCCACCGCATCGGGATTGTTGCGCCGCTTTCCCGCCGCCTCCCATTCGTCGAACGCGCGTTGGACGTCGATGACGATGAGGGCGGGAAGAGGAGTGGTCATGGAGGGCTTTCGCTTGGTCTGTTGGGCCGACTATGCGGAGCAGTCGGCAAAGCGCAATGCCGATCTTCCCTCGTTTTGCGACCTGTCGCCCGGATGAGCGGAGCGATATCCGGGACGATTGCCCCGCATGTCGCTGCGCTCATGCGGGCTCCGAGCCTCTCTCACGGGTGCGGATCGGGAAAGCCGTGGCGTTCGGAGAGTGCGGCGAGGATCGCGTCCTTGTCGGCGACGAAGGCGCGGCCCTCGTGGCTGCCGGTCTGGTGCGGCGATGTCGCTCCCTCCGCCAGCACCAGCAGCGGCAGCGATTGGTTCTGTTCACCGACCAGCGGGATCACCGGCTGCCGCGGGCGCGGCCACGGGATGCGCTCGACGTCGAGCCTTGCGGCGAGCTGAGGAAACGAGGCCAGCACGCCCTCGATCAGTGCGCAATGCCAGCAATAGAACAGGCGCCCCGGAAAGGCCGGGTCCTCGAAACCCGGGCGCAGCAGAAACAGGCGGTCGCGCGTCATGGGTCGCTCCAAAGCATGGCCACCTTGCTGAGGATCAAAGCGGCGGGAACTGGCCGGCCTAGTGTCGACGCCCCACATGAGTGGGGAATCGATCGAGTTGCGAAAGGACGCCATGCCGGAGCCGATCAGTCAACCGGACCCGCTTGCCGAGGTGAGGACGTTGCCGGAATTGCTGCGCTGGCGCGTCAACGCGACGCCGGCGGCAGAGGCTTACCGGCATTACGACGCGGGTGCAGAGCGCTGGGTCGGCCAGTCCTGGCGGGAGATCGATGCCGAATTCGAGCTGTGGCGGCGGGCGCTGGCCGCGGAGAACTTCGCGCCCGGCGAGCGCGTCGCAATCCTGATGCCGAACGGCATCGCGCATATCGCGATGGACCAGGCGGCGCTGTCGCGCGGCCTCGTCCCGGTGCCGATGCACGCCGTCGACAACCCCGACAGCATCGCCTACGTCCTCGTCGATTCCGGTGCGCTGCTCTTGTTCGTCGACACGCTGGAGCGCTGGCAGGCGATCGTGGCGACCGGCCAGCCGCTCGACCATCTCAAGCGTGTCGTCTGCGCGGATGCGGGCGGGCTCATCACGCCGGATGCGCGCATCGTCGGGCTCGACCATTGGCTCGCGCAGGCCCCCGGCGCGAGCGCGCCGCTGCCTGATGTCGCGATCGAGCCGGACGATCTCGCCGCCATCGTCTACACCTCGGGCACCACCGGACGGCCGAAGGGCGTGATGCTGTCGCACGGCAACGTCGTCGCGAATGTGAAGGCGATCGCGCACCGCATCGCCGCCGCACCGCACGACGTCTTCCTGTCCTTCCTGCCGCTCTCGCACACCTTCGAGCGCACCGGCGGCTATTACTATCCGATCGCGGCCGGGGCCTGCGTCGCCTATGCCCGCTCGGTGCCGCAGCTCTCGGAGGACCTGAAGCATGTGCGGCCGACGGTGCTGGTCTCGGTGCCCAGGATCTATGAGCGCATCTACGCGCTGATCATGCAGCACCGCGCATCGGCCGGATTTGTCGAGCGCGCGCTGCTCGACCTCACGATCGCCGTCGGCGGGCGCCGTTTCGATGCGCGGCAGCGGCATGGCGCGCCGTCGCTGCCCGACCGGCTGGTCTGGCCGATCCTCGAGCGCCTCGTCGCGGACAAGGTGCTGGCGCAGCTCGGCGGCCGCCTGCGTGTTGCGGTGTCCGGCGGCGCGCCGATCGCCGAGCCGGTCATCCGGCTGTTCCTCGCGCTCGGGCTCGACGTCCTCCAGGGCTATGGGATGACGGAGACCTCGCCGGTGGTCTCGGTCAACACCGTCGACGACAACGATCCGCACTCGGTCGGCCACGTCCTCGACGGCGTCGAGGTCAGGCTGGGCGACAACGACGAATTGCTGGTGCGCGGTCCCAGCGTGATGATCGGCTACTGGCACAAGCCGGACGAGACGCGCCGCGTCAAGGACGCCGACGGCTGGCTGCACACCGGCGACCAGGCCCGCATCGAGGACGGGCGGATCACCATCACCGGCCGCATCAAGGACATCCTGGTCACCTCGACCGGCGAGAAGATCGCGCCGGTGGATATTGAGACCGCGATCCTCGCCGATCCCCTGTTCGAGCAGGCGCTGGTGGTCGGCGAGCAGCGGCCGTTCCTCTCCGCGCTGGTCGTGCTCAATGCCAAGGCCTGGGTCGAGGAGAAGGAAAGGCTGGCTGCGCGCGGCCAGCAAGGCGGCGCTGCGGAGCGGGCCGCGCTGCTGGCGCGAATTGCGGCGGCCGTGAAGGCCTATCCGTCCTACGCGACACCGCGCGCGGTGTGGTGGACGCTGGATCCGTGGACCATTGCCGCGGGCCTGCTCACGCCGACGCTGAAGAACAAGCGGCCCGCGCTCGAACGCCGCTTCGCGGACGAGATCGAGCACGTCTATGCGAAGAAGCCTGCGGCGATAACGCCGACGTGATTTCGCCTTGGGTCGCGCTTGATCCAGCGCAACTTGGGTCACGGCCTCGCGATGCAATGTCGCCCGTGAATTCGAACGGCAATCGAGGCAAGTCATGAAGGCGTATTTCATCGGTGGTGGCATCGGATCGCTGGCGGGCGCGGCGTTCCTGGTTCGCGATGCGCAACTGCCGGGGCGTGACATCGTGATCTACGAGGCGCAGCCGCTGGTCGGCGGCAGCCTCGACGGCGCACTGCTCGCGAACGGAGCCTATTCACTGCGCGGCGGGCGGATGTTGACCACCGACCACTACGAATGCACCTGGGATCTGCTCTCCAGCATTCCCTCGCTCGAACGTCCGGGCCTCAGCGTCCGCGACGAAACCATCGCGTTCAACGCAGAAAACCCCGCGCACTCCAAGGCGCGGCTGGTCGATCGCAACCGCTTCAAGGTCGACGTCTCGCATATGGGTTTTTCCGCGCGTGACCGGCTCGAACTGCTGAAGCTCACTGAGGGCTCGGAGGAGACGCTCGGCAATAGCCGCATCACCGACTGGCTGTCGCCGAAATTCTTCGAGTCCAATTTCTGGTACATGTGGCAGACCACCTTCGCCTTCCAGCCCTGGCACAGCGCGGTCGAGCTGAAGCGTTATCTGCACCGCTTCATGAGCGAATTTCCGCGCATCGAGACTCTCGCCGGGGTCAAGCGCACCGTCTACAATCAGTATGACGCGATCGTGCAGCCGCTCACCGACTGGCTGAAGCGGCAGGGCGTACAGTTCGTGCGCGGCACGCGCGTCACCGACATGGCGCTCGAGAGCGAGGAGGGACGGGTGCGGGTGCGCCAGCTCGTGCTCGACCGCGACGGCCGCACGGCCAATGTCCGGCTCGAGGACGGCGACCTCGTGTTCTTCCAGAACGGCTCGATGACCGACGCCTCGAGCCTGGGCTCGATGACCGAGCCGCCGCCGCGCCTGACCAAAAAGGACAGTCAGGGCTGGACGTTGTGGGAGACGATCGCGCAAGGACGTCCAGAATTCGGCAATCCCGCCGCCTTCAACTCATCGATCCCCGAATCCTATTGGCTCTCCTTCACCGTCACCTGCCGCGATCCGCTGTTCTTCGACCGGATGGAGGCGTTCTCCGGCAACAGGGCCGGCACCGGCGGGCTGGTCACGTTCAAGGATTCCAACTGGCTGATGTCGGTCGTGCTCTATCACCAGCCGCATTTCGCCGGACAGCCGAAGAACGTGCAGGTGTTCTGGGGCTATGCGCTGCATCCCGACCGCGTCGGCAATTTCGTCGCCAAGCCGATGTCCGATTGCGGCGGCGCCGATATCCTGAAGGAGCTGTGCGGACATTTGAACTTCGATCCCGCGGTGTTCGCGGACGCGATCTGCGTTCCCTGCCGCATGCCCTACATCACCAGCATGTTCATGCCGCGCAATTTGACTGATCGGCCACTGCCGGTGCCGAAGAACTCGGTGAATCTCGCCTTCGTCAGCCAGTTCGTCGAGATCCCCGACGACGTGGTGTTCACCGTCGAATATTCGGTGCGGGCGGCGCAGATGGCGGTCTATCAGCTGATGAAGATCGATCGCCCGGTGCCGCCGATCACGCGGCATGACAAGTCGCTCGCGGTGATCTTCGCGACTCTGGAGAAGGCGTTCGCGTGACGGCTACTTGAACGGATCCTGGATCGAGGGTGACGATTGCCGGATGCGGCGCACGCTCACCGGCGTACCGTCGGAGACGAACAGCAGTTCGTATTGACGGCCTTCGTTGTCGGTCGCCGAGCAGGTCACGTCGTTCACCTTCCTGGCAGCGAAGTTTCCAGTCTGGCGGCAGCGGCCGGTGGAGATCTGCTCGGCCGGCACGGGCAGGCCGTCGACCTTGGGGCGGTCCTTGGAGTTGAGCAGCATGCGGTCGATCGACAGCTCGTAGGAATTATCGTCGGCGCGCTTGCCGTTCTCGCCGGAGAACGACACGACGTGGTTGGCGTCGGAGGGGTCGTCGACTGCGACCGCGAAATTGACCCGGCCCTTGTCGCCGTGGGCGTAGGCCACCGTCTTGCAGGCGAAGGAGCGGCCGGCGACCTTGAACGTCTTGCAGTGGCCGGACATCAGCGCGAGCAGGTCGATGAAGGCGGTCTGCTGCGCCGGCGGATTGTTGACCGGGATCGGTTTGGAAGTTTCGGCAAAACAAGGACTTGCCACAGCGGCAAGGGTGGCGGTCAGGGCCAGCGTGGCGGCCGGAAGCGGTCTGCGGAGGCGCATCGGAAGGCTCACCTGCCCGAGAACCGGGAACCGGTTCCATCCCACAACCATCGGATCGCAAATTGGTTGCGATGCCGTTTGTTCTGCAAGCTTTGCCTGGAATACCACCGCGCCACCCCGACGGCGATTCGCCCACATCGCCTCATCCGTCCCGGCCGGCACTTGCCGTCAGGCCGGTGTTTTTTTCGTGGCAGGGGTGGCGGCTGGTAGCCGCGCTCGCCGGGCGAAGCGGCGTCAGAATTGCGCGAGCCGCCCCGGTCCGATCGCGTCGATCGACGGCACGGCAGGATCGCCGCCGAGGCTTGAGGAGGCCGGGCTTTGCGGCTAATCTCGTAGAGGTTGATTGCATTACATTTTTCCTCTCCTGATTATTTTCCTGTTCTGATCTTCCTCTCCTGATTGTTTTCCTCCTACCGCGTGAGGAGTGCGTCATGAATTTCGAATTCGATACTTTCCTTCGTGCATTATCCATTGCTCTCTTCAGCCTCATCGTTCCCGTCGGTGTCTATATCGGTCGCATGAACGTGCGTGCGAGCCGGCGCGAAATCGTGCGCGACCTCGAGAGACTTTTTCAATTCGCGAAAGTGGGCGGACGGCCGCTCATCCTGCCGTCGTTCGAGCTGGTCAAATACAAATACGATCCTGAGGCAAATCCGGAGCGGCAGGCCACGGATCCCGACTCCAACGCAATCCGGTTCTACATCTTTCCGGTCGCGATCTACGTCCTGCTGACCTATCTCTGCTTCGAGTTCGCGTTCAGGCAGGATATCGCGCCGCATGGCGTGGCCAAACCCGCCAACTACGTCTCCAACTTCTGGACGCCGCGCGGTACCCCGGACGGGATGATTACCTACGCGTTCATCAGCAGTTACATCTGGTCGATCCAGTATCTGATCAGAAGGATCGCCAATTTCGACCTGTCGCCGATTTCGTTCTTCCAGTCGTTCTTCCACATCCTGCTCGCGATCTTCGTGACCGCGGCGGTTTGGCAATCCGGCTTCATGACCTATCTCGGCGACAGCGCGCAGGTCGCCCTGGCATTCGTCATCGGCTTCTTCCCGGACCTTTTCGTCAGCGTGCTGATCGCGAAGTTCCCATGGATCCGGCTGCGCCGGGTGAGCTCGGCAAGCAAGGCGCTTCAGGAGGAGCTTCCGCTCGACATGATCCTCGGGATCGACCCGTTCATGAAGCTCCGCCTCGGCGAGTTCGAGATCGAGGACGTGCAGAATCTTGCGACCATCAACCCGATCCAGATCTTCGTGGAGACCCCTTATGGGCTCTACGAGGTCATGGACTGGGTTGCGCAGGCGCAGCTCATCCTCGCCGTCGGCCCGGAGCGGACGCGCAAGCTGCGGGAGATGAACATCCGCACGATTTTCGATCTCGAACGCTGCCTGAAGAATCCGCTGCTGCGGCAGCGGCTCATCCATGTCCTGTTGCATGTCGAGGCCAAATACGCGCCCAAGTTCGAGGCGGTCGCGGCAGATGCCGTCGCGACGGGCAGCGAGGTCCCGCTGAACGATGCGGATGCGCTGCAAGCCATCGTGGCCTACATCCGCGACGATCTGCACGTGCGCCGGCTGCGCCAGATCTGGGATGTCATCAACGGGCACCTGGACGGGCGCTATGACGAGCAGCCGATCAGGTCGAAGCAGGTGCCGGCGCCGCGCAAGGCGGCGGCCGTCAAGACGCCGGTTGCCGCCGTGGCAGCGCGCAACGGGGCACGCCGCAATGAGCTGGTCGATCACGGCGCTTCCGGGCAGGATGCTGCGTAATGGCCTGTGACCGCGCGAGACGAGCAGGGCGCGATGGCTCGGATCGGGCCGTCGCGCGTTGGCTTTGCCCGCTCAGCCGGCGGCCAGAAGCTGCCACTGCGTGTCACGCTGCGAGGGGCGGCGATGCAGCCTTCTGTCCAGCACAGTGCGGGCCTCGGCGAGTGCGTTGCTTCGGATCAGCGCAACGATGTAGGTGTCCTCGACCAGCTCGCGCTGGGCGTGGCTGCCGCCGATCCGCACCACCTCGCCGAGAACCGGCGCCAGCGTTTGCGCGCATGAGGCGAAATCCCCGTCGGCAAAGGCCGACAGCGCGCGGATGATCGCCGGCACGACGCGGCCGGCCGGCAGCTTGCCCTCGGCGAGCCGCTGCTCGATCACCGCAAGGCGCGCGGCGAGCGCCGCGTGATTTTGCGTCGCCGCCGCGAACAGCGCCATGTGAACGTCGGCGAACGACAGGCTCGCTTTCGGAAATAATTGCTGCGCGGCGGCTTCGGCTTCCAGCCACAGCGCCTTCGGTACGGAATGGCCGTAAGCCGACAGGCGCCACAGCAGCGAGGCGGCGTCGGTGATGAGGTTAAGCGGCGGCGCTTGCGTGACCGACGGTTGGAGCACGTCGGCATAGATCGACAGCGCGCGTGCCGCGTCGCCATGCTCGAGCGCGCCAAGCGCCTGGTGCCAGCGGATATGGCCGTGCAGAATTCCGGCGCGATCATAGGAGGGGATCCAGTCATCGACGAGGCGGTCGGCCGCCTCGATCGAGCCGTCCTCGAACATCGCGTGCAGCACCGCATGCGCGGCATGGGCATTCTGACGGCGCAAATTGAAGCCGCGCTCGGTGACGGCGCGGCCGCGCGCGACGTCGCCGTTCTCGGTCATGGCCCAGCCGGACATGGTGAGGAACCACCAATCCTCGCCGTAATGCTGTTTGACGCGCTCGCACAGCTCGTGCCGCGCGCGGTCGTGCTCGGCCATGCCGGAGAAGGCGAACAGGCCGAACGCGCCGAGCGGCAGCGACAGCACCATGGCATCGCGCGGCCAGCTCTCGATGTGCTTCAGCGTCGATGCGATCGCCTCCGGCAGCCGGCCTTCGATCGCGAGCGCCAGCGTCTCGACATGCGAGCGCTCGCGCTCCGTGCCGCGCCTGGCGACCAGCTCGCGCGCGAGCGCTGCCTTGCTTCTTGCGAGATCACCCTGCTGATAGAAGGCGTGCACGCGGGCGCGGGCGATCACGGGAAGCGCGAAGTCCGGGTCGGCTGCGATGGCGCGTTCCAACGTCTCCGCCATACCAGTCCAGCCGGCGAGCATGAGATCGACGCCCTCGCGATAGGCGGATGCAGCGGCGTCGGATGCGGTGGAGAGCGGCAGGCCGTAGCGGTCTTCGTGTGCCATCGTCGTCTCGCGAAGGTTCAGGCCGTCCGGGCACGGCGGCCTTCGATCGGATACGCCGGGTCGTTGTAGCCCGGCGTCGAGGGATGGCCGGGCACGACCAGCCGGTCGATCAGCGCCTCGTCATCTCCGGTGAAGCGATAGTCGAGTGCGCTGATGTAACCGTCCCACTGCTCCTCGGTGCGGGGGCCGGCGACGATCGAGGAGACGAAGGCGGAGTTGAGCACCCAGGCAACTGCGAACTGGCCGGCGGTGATGCCCTTCTTCTCGGCGTGAAGCTTGATCTCCTGCGCGAGCTGAAGCGATTCCCGCCGCCATTCGGTCTGCATCATGCGGGTGTCGTTGCGGCCGGCGCGCGTCTCCTTGTCGGGGGCGGCATCGGGCTTGTACTTGCCGGTGAGCACGCCGCGCGCCAGCGGGCTGTAGGGCACGATGCCGAGGCCGTAATAGGCGCAGGCCGGGAAGTGCTCGACCTCGGGCATGCGGTTCATGGCGTTGTAATAGGGCTGACTCACCGCGGGCCGGTCGATGCCGAGCCGGTCGCAGATGTTGCAGATCTCGGCGACGCGCCAGGCGCGATAGTTGGAGACGCCGAAATAGCGCACCTTGCCCGCGCGGATCAGGTCACCCATCGCGCGCACCGTCTCCTCCAGCGGCGTCGCATGGTCTTCCTTGTGCAGATAGTAGATGTCGATGTGGTCGGTGCCGAGCCGCTTCAGGCTCTCGTCGGCGGCCTGCAGCACCCAGCGCCGCGACAGGCCGACGCGATTGGGATCCTCGCCGGTCCCGGTATTCATGGGGTTGGCGAGCTTGGTCGCGAGCACCCAGGCATTGCGATGGCTCGCGATGGCGCGGCCGACCACCTCTTCGGAGGCACCTTTGGAATAGGCGTCGGCCGTGTCGATGAAGTTGATGCCGGCGCCGCGCGCCTTGTCGATGATGCGCTTCGATGCGGCTTCGTCGGTCGGCCCGCCGAACATCATGGTGCCCAGGCAGATCGGCGACACTTTCAGGCCGCTGCGGCCGAGCTGACGGTATTGCATGGGCGGATCCTCGATATTGGTGGAGAGCAGCATAGCCAGCAACGCCCGTCATTGCGAGCACAGCGAAGCAATTCAGAGCTGCGTCCGCGGAAGGATTCTGAATTGCTTCGCTGCGCTTGCAATGATGTGGTTGGGGACGCTCATGCCGCACACTCGGTGTCATCGCCTGGCTTGACCGGGCGATCCAGTACGCCGAGGCGTTGGTGATTGAGCGGAGAGGCTGCGGCGTACTGGATTCCCCGCCTTCGCCGGGAATGACAGTGCTGGCTGGTGCCTACCCCGGCCCCTTCAGAATTTTGAACACACCGTTCGCCATCACGATGCAACGGTCATCCACCGTCACTTCCGTGCTCATGAAGATCAGGCTGCGTGTCGAGCGCACGACGCGGGGGCGGGAGATCAGGATGTCGCCGATCTGGCCGGCTTCGACGAAATGGGTGTCGAGCTGCACCGTCGCCATGTATTCCTTGCCGGAGGTGTAGCGGGCGGTCATGCCGCAGGTGCGGTCGGCGAAGGTCATCATCACGCCGCCCTGGACCATGCCGCGGCGGTTGTGGTGCTTGTCCTCGGTCGCGAGCGCGAATTCGTAATGGCCGTCGACCTTGCGCTCCCACAGGGGACCGACGAGGTGCATGAAGCCGGTGGTCTCGAGGATGCTCCAGCCCTCCGATTTGAGCCTTGCGGCGGCCTTGCTCGTCATCTTTCCGTCCATTCCTGCAACGCGTCTCTCTCCTCGTTTCATCAGATGCAGTCCTGGTGTAGTCAAGCATCATGAGACCTTTCGGCGATGCCACCAGACGGAATATCGAAGCCGCCTGCGCCTCCTTCGCGCGGCTGCCTGACGCGGCCGAACCGTCGGCGCTGAAGCGCGCGGCGGTGGTGCTGGCGCTGACCGAATCCAGTGACGGCGACGACACGGCCTTCCTGCTCACAAGGCGCGCATCGAGCTTGCGCTCGCATCGCGGACAATGGGCATTGCCCGGCGGACGCTGCGATGCCGGCGAGACACCGGTCGAAGCGGCGCTGCGCGAGCTGGACGAAGAGCTCGCGCTGAAACTTTCGGCCGACGCGGTGCTCGGCCTGCTCGACGATTATCCGACCCGCTCGGGCTATCTGATCACGCCGGTCGTGGTGTGGGCGGCCGACAGCGCCGCGATCACGCCGAATCCGGACGAGGTCGCCTCCGTCCATCGCATTGCGCTCGACACGATCGAGCGCGACGCGGCCTTCGATTTCACCGCGATCCCCGAAAGCAGCCGCCGCGTGATCCGCTTCCATCACCGGATGAGCCTGATCCACGCGCCGACGGCGGCCCTGATCTACCAGTTCCGCGAGGTGCTGGCGGGGCGGCACACCCGCGTCACCGAGCTGGAACAGCCTGTATTCGCCTGGAAATGATGGTAAACGGCGCGTTAACGTGACGGTTACCGGATGCCTGCTAAGAGAGCGGCATGCATCGATCGATTCGAAACAAATTGGCGCTGGTTCCACTCGCGCTCGTCCTGATCACGCCGTCCGCGCGCGGCGGCGAGGCCGACGCGCTGCCGCCGGCCGTCCGCAATGCCAACGCCCAGCTGCTGTCGCAGTTTTTCGCGCAAGGTGGGGCTTCGCCGGCCGTGCTCGAATATCGCCGCAAGCTGGCGGAGTACCAGGCGGCGCGCGCGGCTTTCGACGCCGAGGCTGGCGCCTATTGGAGCCAGATCTCCGAGAAGCGGAAAGGCCGCAACGCCAAGCGGCGCAGCGGGCAGCAGATCACGCTCGATGACTACGTGCTGGAGCATCCGCCGCTCTACAACGGGCCGAAGAAGCCGGTGAATCCGGAGCCGGAGGAAACGCCGGACCGGCCGCCCCGCAAACCGATCCCCGTCGTCTCCGACTTCCTGCGCGCGGCGCAGGAGCTCTATCAGTTCACGCCGCAGCGCCCGTCCAGCGAGGTCGAGTTCAAGCGCGCCTATGCGCGCTACGCGCTCGCCTCCGGGCTGACGCGCGAGCAGGCCGTGCGGGTCTATTCGTTCGAGACCGGCGGCACCGGCAGCCATGACGTGCAGGCGGGCATCGAGCATGGCGGCAAGCGCGCGATCTCGACCGCGATGGGCTACAACCAGCTCCTGACCACCAACAGCGTCGAGTTGCTGGCCGAGCAGGGCCACGAGCTCATCCGCGCGCTGTCCGAGAAGGTGGCGCGTACGTCAGGACCGGCGCGGCAGGCGCTCGAGCACAAGCTCGTCGTGCTCAAGAAAATGGTGGCGCATGCGAAGTCGGTGCCCGACACCTGGTCGGAGCACGAGAAGATCGGCAACACCGCGCAGGGCTGGGCCATGCACGCGATGGTGCTCGACATCGACGTCGGTCCGATGCTGCAGACCCACAAGCTGCTGACCTCGGTGCTGTTCGCCCGCGCCAAGGGCTACACCCGTCCGCTCACCGCGGCGGAGCTCGAGATGATGAACCTCACCGGCGACGGCACCGGGCTCGACATGGTGACGATGCCGCAGGCGATGCGCGAGCAGGTGCCGACCTCGAACTTCTTCCAGCGCGGCGGCTATGAGCGCAACCCCGTCGCGATCCGCCACAACACGGTGGCCAAGCTGCTGGCGGTGACGGACGACCGGATGGATGCGAACAGCGCCAAACCCGGCGCAAGGGAATTGGCGGCGGCGTTTTGAAAACACGCTATCTTTTCACCTCTCCCCGCTTGCGGGGAGAGGTCGGATTGCATCGAAGATGCAATCCGGGTGAGGGGGTACAGGTCCCTCTGCCATCTCATACGCGGAGAGAGGCCCCTCACCCCAACCCTCTCCCCGTAAGAACGGGGCGAGGGAGCGCACCGTCATCGCGCCCCTACTGATCCGGCCCGAATTTGAACTTGCCGTCGCCTTCCAGATACGGGCCGCTGCGCATGTAGAGCTGGCCGTTGTGGCCGATGAAGAACAGCGTGCCCCGCGGCACCTTCTTGGCGCCCTTCAAGAGCTCGCCGGCGTTGCTGGTGCCCATCTTGTAGGAAAAGGTCTTGCCGTCCTTGTCATAGGCGTAGCCCGTGTCGGGCTTGAGCTCCCACGGCGTTGCCGGGGCTTGCGCGAAAGCGGGCACGGCGAAGGCGCCGAGCGCTACGAGTGCAGCCGAAACAAGTGCAAATGCCTTCGTTGAAAATGCCATGATCCCATCCTCCCCTTCGCTGGGGCATCAGGCTTGAACAAATCACGAACGGCATATCAGGGTCAATTTGCGAAAGCGCCGCAGCGCATCACGTCTTGCCCAGCAGTTTGTGATTTTCTCCTCGTCCCCTCGCGACTATGTTCCGCTTTCCGTCTAGAACGCAACTCGACAAAATTATGGGTAGGGATGATTCGGATGCGCCGTGTGATTAAACTCTGCTGGGCCGCTGCATTGTCGTTGACGGCGCTGGCGCCGGCCGCCCGGGCCGACGACTACCAGCTCAGCCACAACCAGCGCATTTCGTGCAGCCGCGGGCTTGCCCCGGGCAAGCTGAACACGGCGACCTGCAAGTCCTACACCTATCTCTTCAACACCAGGACCTCGGAATATTTCCGCTGCCAGGTTTCGCTGGCGCTGACCCGCGACAACAAGGAAGTCATCAACGTCCAGACCGACGGCGGCTGCACCAAGAAGCCGCGCATCTTCGAGGCCGACGGCCATTACGATTTCGACGCCACCGAGACCGAGCCGCCGAACACCAACTCGTTCTTCGGGCCCGGCGGCTATTCGATCTGGGCGGCCGACGTCACCGCGCAGAAGGTGCGCGGCTGCATCATCATCTCCTCCGGCCTCGGCTCCGACATCTCCAAGTGCCTGGACATGACGTTCCAGTGAGGGCTTGCCAGTGAGGGCTTGCCAGTGAGGGAGCGCTCGATCGCCACTGCGTAGACGGTGCGCTCCCTCCCCCGCTTGCGGGTGAGGGTTGGGGAGAGGGTGTCTCCGCATCGGGACAATCCCTGGAGGAGAAAACCCTCACCCGCGCCTTCGGCGCGACCTCTCCCGCACGCCGGAGAGGTGACCGAGCTTGCGGCGCGAGCTATTGCCCCTCACGCCAAGTCCATGCTGCGCCACGTCGCCGCAGCCGCCGGGTTCCCGAAATAATCGAGCCCGGAACGGCCGTTTCCCGCAGTTCTGTTTTGTCTATTGGATGGGTTGACCCGCCTCCCTCATCCAGCCAATTTCGCCGCCGGTTTGGGGAGAACAACAACCATGAAACGGACCATTATCGGCGCGGCCGCGGCCCTTGCCCTGGCGGCGTCGGCACCTTGCGCGCAGGCGCAATCCTTCATCAACGTGCTGACCGGCGGCACCTCGGGCGTCTATTATCCGCTCGGCGTCGCGATCGGGAAGATCTACGGCGACAAGATTCCGAACGTGAAGACGCAGGTGCAGGCCACCAAGGCGTCGGTCGAGAATTTGATCCTGCTGCAGCAGGGCCGCGGCGAGCTGGCGTTCACGCTGGGCGACTCGCTGAAAGCGGCCTGGGACGGCGAGGAGGAAGCCGGCTTCAAGACCAAGCTCGACAAGCTCCGCACCATCGGCGCGATCTACCCGAACTACATCCAGATCGTCGCCACCACCGAGTCCGGCATCAAGACGCTGGCCGATCTCAAGGGCAAGAGCCTGTCGGTCGGTGCGCCGAAATCGGGCACGGAGCTGAATTCGCGCGCGATCCTGGCCGCCGCCGGCATGAGCTACAAGGACCTCGGCAAGGTCGAATATCTGCCGTTCGCCGAATCCGTCGACCTCATGAAGAACCGCCAGCTCGCAGCGACGCTGCAATCGGCCGGCCTCGGCGTCGCATCGCTGAAGGACCTGTCGACCTCGAGCCCGATCACGGTGGTGTCGGTGCCGAAGGAGACCGTCGACAAGATCGGCCCGCCCTTCGTCTCCGCGATCATTCCGGCCAACACCTATACCGGCCAGGACAAGGACGTGCCGACCGCGGCCGTGATCAACTATCTCGTCACCAGTTCCGCGGTGTCGGACGATCTCGCCTATCAGATGACCAAGCTGGTCTACGAGTCGCTGCCGGAATTGCAGAATGCGCACGCGGCCGGCAAGGAGATCAAGCTCGAGACCGCCGCCACGGGCAGCCCGGTTCCGCTGCATCCCGGCGCGATCCGCTATTACAAGGAAAAAGGGCTGATCAAGTAGGACGGGTGTCATGGCCGGGCTTGACCCGGCCATCCATCCTCCATGATTGATCTTTCGATGGATGCCCGGGTCAAGCCCGGGCATGACGATTTCAGGGCGCGGGGATATATCGATGTCGCAGGCAGAGGCCATTGAAGCTGCGCCCGACAAGATCAAGGTCGAGTTCGACAATTTCGAGCACGGTTTTCCGGAAGGCTTCGGCCCGGGCCGGTGGGGCGCGCTCGCCTATTGGATCGGCATCGCCTTCGCCACCTTCCAGCTCTATGTCGCCGCCTTCAACTATCTGCCGAGCCAGGTGGTGCGCGGCGTCCATGTCGGCTTCCTGGTCCTGCTCACCTTCGGCCTGATCGCCAACTTCACCGCAAGGAGCAACGCCGGCCGCGCACTCGGCTGGGTGATCGGCGGCGCCGGCTTCTTCTGCGGGCTCTACCAGTGGATCTTCTACGCCGATTTGATCGCGCGCGACGGCGACCCGACGCGGCTCGATCTCGTGGTCGGCACGCTGCTGGCGGTGCTGATCTTCGAGGGCACGCGGCGCCTGATGGGCGCGGCGCTGCCGCTGATGTGCGGGGCCTGCCTCGTCTACTGGTTCTTCGGCCAGTATCTGCCGTCGCCGCTCAACCATCGCGGCTATGATTTCGATCAGATCGTCACGCATCTGTCGTTCGGCACCGAAGGCTTCTACGGCGTGCCGATCTACGTCTCGGCGACCTACATCTTCCTGTTCATCCTGTTCGGCTCGTTCCTGGAGCGCGCCGGCATGATCCAGCTCTTCACCGACGTCTCGCTGGGCCTGTTCGGCCGCACCCGCGGCGGACCCGCCAAGGTCGCGGTGTTCGCCTCGGGGATGATGGGCACGATCTCCGGCTCGGGAGTCGCCAACGTCGTCACCGTCGGCCAGTTCACGATTCCCCTGATGATCAGGTTCGGCTATCGCCGCGCGTTTGCTGCCGGCGTCGAGGCCACGGCGTCGATGGGCGGGCAGATCATGCCGCCGGTGATGGGCGCGGTCGCCTTCATCATGGCCGAGACGCTCGGCGTGCAATATTCGGAGATCGTCAAGGCGGCGGCGATCCCGGCGATCCTCTATTTCGCCTCGGCCTTCTGGATGGTGCACCTCGAAGCCGGCAAGCACGGCCTCGTCGGCATGAAGCGCTCGGAGATCCCGAGCGCCTGGAAGGCGCTGGTGACGCGCTGGTATCTCGTGCTGCCGCTCGCTGCGCTGGTCTACATGCTGTTCGAAGGCTTTACGCCGCTCTATGCCGGCAGCATGGGCCTGGCCCTGACCGTGGCGCTGATCCTGGGGACCGCCATCACGACGGGCGCATCCTCGAACGTGATCCGCATCATCTTCTGGGTCGGGCTCGCGCTGGTCGTTGCAGCGTTGTCGCGTGACGGCCTCAAGATCGTGCCGGTCGCGAGCGTCGTCGTCGGGCTGATCTTGATCACGGCTTTCGTGCGCGGCGGGTTCAAGGCCTTGCGCGAGTGCCGCGACGCGTTGGCCGAGAGCGCCAAATCCGCCATCACCGTCGGCATGGCCTGCGCCATCGTCGGCGTCATCATCGGCATGATGTCGCAGACCGGCGTCGGCACCATCTTCGGCGGCTGGGTGATCGGGCTCGGCGAGAAGAGCCTGTTCCTGGCGCTGATCATGACCATGCTGCTGTCGATCCTGCTCGGCACCGGCATTCCGACCATCCCGACCTACATCATCACCGCCGCGCTCGCCGCGCCGGCGCTGGCCAAGCTCGGGGTGCCGCTGATCGCGAGCCACATGTTCGCGTTCTATTACGGCATCATGGCCGATCTCTCGCCGCCGGTGGCGCTGGCCGCGCTCGCGGCGGCGCCGATCGCGAAGGAGAATCCGGACAAGATCGGCTGGGAGGCGATGCGCATCGCGCTTGCCGGCTACGTCATCCCCTTCATCTTCGTCTATTCGCCGGCCTTGATGCTGCAAGCCGGCGATCCCATGGCGGCCAGGCTCGGCTTCTACGGCGCCGTGGCGCTGGCGAGCGTGAAGGCACTGGTCGCGATCGCATTGTTCGGCATGGTCGCGATCGGATTCCTGTTCACGAAGCTGACGCTGATCGAGCGCCTGGTCGCGCTCGGCGCCGCGTTCTGCCTGCTCGGCGATTTCCAGTTCAGCGACACCGCGGGCTTCGTGCTCGCTGCGGCGCTCGTGTTGTGGCAATGGCGGCAGCGCCCGCCGGCGCCGGTCGAGGCGGTGTGAGCCTCTGTTTCGCAACGGCCGCCGGCGTGAAGACGCTGGCGCTGTCCGCGTTCACGCTGGTGTGGACGCATTCGATCGCGAAGGTCGACTGGCAGGAGGATTGGCGCGTCACGCCCGATGGCCTCGAACTGGTGCAGGCTCGCGTCAAGGGCACCGGCCCTGGCATGGAGCCGCCGCCCGAGGCACGGCTCGTCGACGGCTGGTTTCAGTGGCAGCCGAAGCGTGCGCCGATGCAGGAGGTCGTGCTCGGCAATTCGGGTGCGGCCGGGGAATGGCGGCTGTGCCATGAGGGAAGCTGCCAGACGCTGTCGGAGATTGTCGGGCATCCCATCGGGGCTAACGTCACAACAATGAGCATCTGCAAACAACAAGAGAAATAAGGGAGATCATGATGGATCGGCTCAAAGGCAAGGTTGCAATGGTGGTGGGCGCCGGCTCGATCGGGCCGGGCTGGGGCAACGGCAAGGCGACCGCCGTGACCTTTGCGCGTGAGGGCGCGCAGGTGTTTTGTGTCGACCGTAACGGCACTGCTGCCGAGGAGACCGCGAAGATCATCACCGGCGAGGGCGGCAAGGCCACGGCGTTCACGGCCGACGTGTCCCGCGCGAGCGAGATCGAGGCGATGGTGGCGGCGTGCCTGAAGGCCTATGGTCGCATCGACGTGCTCGACAACAATGTCGGCATCGCCGAGATGGGCAGCGTGGTCGAGGTGACCGAGGAAAGCTGGGACCGCGTCTTCTCGGTCAACCTCAAGAGCGCCTATTTCGCCATGAAGCACGTCATCCCCGTCATGGTGAAGCAAGGCGGCGGTTCGATCATCAACATCTCCTCGATCGCCTCGATCCGCCACATGGGCATCTCCTACGTCACCTACGGCACCTCGAAGGCCGCGATGAACCAGATGACGCGCACCACGGCGATCGAGTTCGCGCGCCATCATGTGCGGGTGAATGCGATCCTGCCCGGCCTGATGAAGACGCCGATGGTCGAGCACTCCGCCGGCCTCGCCGCCAGCTACGCCAAGGGCGACGTGGAAGCGATGTGGCGCGCCCGCGACGCGCAGGTGCCGATGGGCCATATGGGCGATGCCTTCGACGTCGCCAACGCCGCGCTGTTTCTGGCGTCGGACGAGTCGAAATATGTGACGGGGATCGAGCTGGTGGTCGACGGCGGGATCACGTGCAAGGCGGGGGCGTAGCTTCAATCTCCGCTGTCGTCCCGGGGCGCGCAGAGCGCGAACCCGGGACCCATAACCACAGGCTGCAGTTGTCTTGTTAAACGGTAACTCCGAGGCCTCGTAACCACATCTGCCTGTGGTTATTGGCGCTTCGCCCCAGTCAACGCTGCGCGTTGTCTGGGGCTTCGCTTTTCCGAGACGACAGCGGTGGCTACTGCGCCAGCGCCAATATCCCGCCGGCGAACGCATGCCACGCGGCCGTCTCGCTGACCGGCCAGTTCAGCACCTTCACTGCCAGCAGCGCCAGCGTGCCATAGATGTAGACCGGGTGCACGCGGCCCTCGGTGCGCCAGTCGCGCACCATGGCGACGACGAGCAGAAGGGACGCGACGACGGCCGGCGCGATCGTCACCGGCACCGGCGGCGGGCCGGGCGGTCCGGGAGGGGCGAGGAAGGTCAGGAACCAGCGCGCGATCGCGGCATCGAGGATCGAGACCGCGGCCAGCAGCATCAGCCGCTTGTGGATCTCGGGCTTGCGCGTGTTCACGATTGCCAGCACGAACACGATGGCGAAGAATGCGATCCCGCTCATCGGCACGATCGAGAAACCGATGCCGGCCTCTTTCTGCCCGAGTGCTGCGGAATGCTGCATCACGTGTACCGAGGCGAGAAAGCCGAAGATCGTCATCGCAGTCGCAAGCGAGACGCCGGCAATGCCGAGCGAGCGGTGATTGACTATGCGGCCCGAGGCCGCGAGCCAGGTCTGGAGCACGAAATAGAGCGACCAGGTGAAGAACAAGAATCCGTGAAAATGAATCACGGGACTTGCGGACAACGTCCGGTGGGCGAGCGGCATCCAATAGGTCGGTGCGAAACCGAGAAAGGCCGTGGCAGCGCAGGCCAGGGCCATGTGGAGATAAAAATATCGTGCAGGCGACGCATCACGCGCGCGTACACGACGGTCGTCGGTCAGGGTCGTCATCAGGAGTGAGTCTGGGAAGATGGCGTTTGGTTCAACGCCCGCTTCCGCCACCGCTGTCGTCCCGGACAAGCGTAAGCGCAGATCCGGGACCTATAACCACAGGACGTGGTTGTGACGCCCGCTGCCCACTCCGAGTCTTCGTCAAACACAATTTCGTGCATATGGGTCCCGGATCTGCGTGCGCCTGAGAGCGCGCTTGTCCGGGACGACAGAGAAATTGTTACCTCATCCCCCCGCGCTCAATTCTGCGCGATCGAGCTCCTCCTCGAGCCGGTGAAACGCATCGTCGCCGATCACCTCGGTGGCGCGCAGTGAGATGATCGATTTCCGCGCGGCCTCGATGGCGCGGCGGCGCAGCGGATCGGCGGGCAGTTCGCCATTGGCGATGCCGCCCCTGGGATCGTTCTCGGCCTGCATCAGGATGGCGCGATATTCGAGCCGCAGGATCTCGGCCTCCTCCGACGGATCGCTCTCGATCGCGTCCAGCGCGGCGCGATAGGCGACGGCGCGCGCGTGCGCGACCTCGGTGCCGACGGGATCGTCGTCCCTGAGGCCGAACGCCAGGATCAGCGGCCGCAGCGTCAGGCCCTGGATCACCAGCGATCCCAGCACCACGGCAAAGGCGATGAAGACGATGAAGTCGCGATAGGGAAAATTCTCCGGCAGCGCGAAGGCGGTGGCGAGCGTGACGAGGCCGCGCATGCCGCACCAGGAGATGATGAGGCCGCCCTTGGGCGAGGCGACGGCCTTGGGGTCCTTCGGATGATAGATCCCCTGCGCGACCAGCACGCGCAAGGTCGCGCGGTAGAACGTCACCCAGAGCAGCCGGACCAGCACCACGGTGAGCAGGATCCAGGCCGCGGCCACGCAATATTCCCAGCGCACGTCCGCGTCCAGCCGCGTCCAGATCGGCCGCATCTGCATGCCGATCAGCATGAAGGCGAGCACGTTGAGCACGAACACCATGGTCTCCCAGACCGCATAGGACGGCACCCGCAGCCGCGCCGGCATGCGCATCCCCGCCGAGCGCGCCATCGTCATGGCATAGACCACGATGGTGAGGATGCCGGAGAGGCCGAGATGCTCGGCGGCGATCCAGACCATGAAGGTGGTGGCGAACTGCACGATGATCGCGCTCGGAGCTTCCCTCACCCGCTCCATCATCAGCGGAATGATGTGGCCCGCGACCAGGCCGGCGACGATGCTGCCGACCAGGGCGAGCGCCATGGTCGGCGCGACCTGGCTCCATGTCAGATGCTCGGTCGCGACCGCGCCGACCGCGATGCGATAGATCAGCAGCGCGCTGGCATCGTTGAGCAGGCTTTCGCCCTCCAGCACCTTCACCATGCGGTGGGGCAGCTTGACCTGGCTCAGGATCGCGACCGCGGCGGCCGCATCCGGCGGCGCCACGATGGCGCCGAGTGCAACCGCGGCGGCCCAGGGCATGTCGGGCATCAACCGGTGCGCGACGAAGGCGACGCCGGCCGTGGTCAGGCCGACCGCGGCGACGACCAGGGTCGAGACTGGAACCCAATTGTTGCGCAGATCGCGCAGCGAGGTGTCGAACGCGGCATCGAGCAGGACCGGTGCGACAAAAAGGGCCAGTGCCAGGTCGGGCTCTAGCGTCCAGGACGGGCTCGACGGCACGAAGGCGATCAGCGCGCCGCCGATGGCGAGAAAGGTCGGGTAGGGGACCTTGATCCGCCGCGCCAGCGCCGATAAGCCAACCGCGCCGAGCAGAAGCACGATGATCCATTCGAATGTCGACACGTTGATCCCCGAAACCGATGTGAGCGGCGCTACTAGCTAGCACCAATCCGGCCGTATGATGGATAGTACGGTCCCGAGGCAAAACGTAAGGCGAGCCCGAAAGCAAGGCGTCCGACTGCAACGAACATGCGTTTTCAAAAACTCTTCCAACCGTCAGCCGCCGCGTTGCTTTGTGCGCTCTCGCTCGCCGCTGCCCAGGCCGCGACCGGCGGCGAGCCGGCTGCAGTGATCCAGGTCGATGTCGCACCGTGCCTGGCGGCGACCGCGGCCGACGATTTGGACAAGGCCGCCACGGCCTGTGCGGCCGTGATCGACAATGAGAAGACGGCGAAGGGAGATCTGGTCAAGGCGCTGATCGCGCGCGCGGCGCTCTATGCCCGGCACGACCAGATCGACCGCGCCATCGCCGACGACAGCCGCGTCCTGTCGCTCGATCCCGCGTTGGCCGACATCTTCAATGCGCGCGGCGAGCTCTGGCTGAGGAAGGGCGACAAGCCCAAGGCCGTGCAGGATTTCGGCGCGGCGCTGAAGATCGATCCGAACCACGAGAAGGCCAAGGCCAACCACAAGGCAATGGCGCGCGAGATCGAACGGATCGGTGCGCAGATGGCGGTGGCCGGCAAGCCCAGCTTCAATTGCGCGCGCGCGCGCCGTGCGGTGGAGAAGGCGATCTGCGCCAATCGCGAGCTCGCCGATCTCGATCGAGATATCTACGGATCGCATCTGCGCGTCCTCCACGAGGCCCAGAGCCCGGCGGAGGCCCGCAAGATCCAGCGCGAGCAGGACGAGTTTATCGCGCGCAGGAACGCCGGATACGGCCGGCCGGGCTACGACCTGAAGAAGGCGATGCAGGAGCGGCTGCAACAGATCAACGGGGTCGACGGGTATTGAGGGGGCGCCCCGGGAGGGAGGCGATTTGAACCCATCCCAATCCCGCCGCGACAATGGTGAAAACCTGACGTCACGGAGCAGCCTGTCATGTGCGGCACGCATTTTTCCGCGCAAATCCCGTCGCTGGCCAAGACATCGTTGCGGATCTTTCTCGCCAGCGCGGCCATGAGCTTCGCCCTCGCAACTTCCGCCTTCGCCGAGACCGATTGCGTGATGGGCAGCAAGGCGGCTCCCTCCGAGCTGATCACGGCCTGCAGCGCCATCATCGACCAGACCTCGAACGCGACGGCCGATCGCACCGCGGCGCTGCTGGTTCGCGCCGACGCCAATGCGCGGATCTCGGGCGGCCTCACGCAAGCCCTGCGGGACATCGACCGCGCCATCGCACTCGACGGCAGGAATGCAAAGGCCTGGCGCCTGCGCGGCGACCTCTTGCGCGAGGCCGGCGGCGATCTCAATCGCGCTGCGGCGGATTTGAGCAAGGCGATCGAGCTCGATCCGCGGGACGCGGAGGCCTACGAGCTGCGCGGTGTCGTCTACACCACCCAACGCAGGCTCGACCGTGCGCTCGCCGATTACGACCAGGCGATCAAGTTGAAGCCGGACGATGCGCAGGCATGGTCCGACCGCGGCGTGAACTACTATCTCGGCGGCGACAACGAGAAGGCGATCAGGGATCTCAGCGAGGCGCTGCGGCTCGATCCCAACCGTCCGCGCACCTACACCAACCGCGGCGCCGCCTACAAGAAGCTCGGCCAGCTCGACAACGCGGTGGCCGACGACGGCGAGGCGATCAGGCTCGATCCGAAGGTGCCGGAATACTTCGACAATCGCGGGCTCACCTATGCCGCGATGAAAGAGTACGACAAGGCGATCGCCGATTACGACCAGGCGCTGCGGCTGGCGCCCCGGCCGAACTTCTTCACCAATCGCGGCGATTCCTACCAGTTCAAGGGTGAGTTCGGAGCCGCGCTCGGCGACTACGAGGCTGCGCTGAAGCTCGATCCGAATTTCGCGCTGACCTACAACAACCGCGCGGTGCTCTACAAGAAGATGGGCGAGCGCAAGAAGGCGCTGGCCGATTACGAGACGGCACTCAAGCTCGATCCGGGCAACGAGAACGCTGCCAACGGCCGCCGCAGCTTGATCGCGGAGATCGCGAAATTCGGCGATGAGCCACAGCGTCCGCTCGCGGCGAATTCCGGCAACGGCCCGTCGTTCGATTGCGCCACTGCCAAGCGCGAAGTCGAGAAGGTAATCTGCGCCGATCCGCAGCTCGGCGTGCTCGATCGCCAGATCGCCGAGACCTATGAGCGCGTGCTGAAGGCGGCGAACAAGCGTGCCGCCGGCGATCTGCGCAAGACCCAGCGCGATTTCCTCAGCCTCCGCAACGCCAGCTTTGGCCGCCCCGGCTACGACCTGAAGAAGGTCATGCAGGAGCGCCTGCAGAAGCTGACCGCGATGGAGAGTTGAAGAGGTCGAGGTCGCGCGGCTGGCTCGGTTACCGCTCCCGCTTGCGGGGGAGGTCGACGCGCTCGAAGAGCGCGGCGGGTGGGGGCTCTCTCCTCTTGGAAATTTCCTGCCAGGGCCTCGAGCAATCCCGACGCGGAAGCACCCCCACCCCGGCCCTCCCCCGCAAGCGGGAGAGGGAGCGCAGCGCCGATGCCGCGCGAACTCCACCTTCAAAAGGCCCCATCCTTTTCAGCTTGAACTGCGGCCCGTTCCCGGGAAAATAGCCCGCAAACAAGGCCGGCATTGATCCTGGTCATGGCGGGGCGCCTGTCCTGCCACGAGGTTCGGGGCCAGGCAAATAAAGGGAACGGGAGCGCGGGAATGAACGTCGACGGTAAAAGTCGTTATCATGAGGTCCATGCGCGCTCTCTCGCCGACCCCGAAGGCTTCTGGGCCGAGGCGGCGAAGGAGATCGACTGGATCCAGCCGCCCAAGACAATCTTCGATCCCAGCCAAGGAACCTATGGCCGCTGGTTCACCGGCGGTGTTGTCAACACCTGCTACAACGCGCTCGACCGCCATGTCGAACGCGGCCGCGCCGATCAGGTTGCGCTGATCCATGATTCGCCGCTGACAGGCTCGATCACCAAGCTGACCTATGCCGAGCTCCTGAGCGAGGTGCAGGCGCTTGGCGCCATCATGCAGGATTTCGGCGTCGCCAAGGGCGACCGTGTCATCCTTTATATGCCGATGGTGCCGGAAGCCGTGGTCGCGATGCTCGCCTGTGCGCGGATCGGTGCGGTGCACTCGGTGGTGTTCGGCGGCTTTGCCGCAAAGGAGCTCGCCACCCGCATCGACGACGCGCAGCCGAAACTCATTCTCTCCGCAAGCTGCGGCATCGAGCCCGGCCGCATCGTGCAGTACAAGCCGCTGCTCGACGAGGCGATCAAGCTTGCCGGCAGCAAGCCCAAGGCCTGCATCGTGCTGCAACGTCCGCAGCTCACCTGCGACATGACCCCGGGCCGGGACTATGATTGGGCGAGCCTGCGCCGCAAGGCGCTGAACGACGGCAAGAAGGCGCCCTGCGTGCCTGTTGCCGCCACCGATCCGCTCTACATCCTCTACACCTCGGGCACCACGGGCATCCCCAAGGGCGTCGTGCGCGACAATGGCGGCCATCTCGTCGCGGTGAAATGGTCGATGTTCAACCTCTACGGCGTCAAGCCGGGCGAGGTGTGGTGGTGCGGCTCCGACATCGGCTGGGTGGTCGGCCACAGCTACATCGTCTATGGCCCGCTGCTGCACGGCGCGACGACGATCATGTATGAGGGCAAGCCGGTCGGCACGCCCGACGCGGGCGCGTTCTGGCGCGTCATCGCCGAGCACAAGGCGGTGGCGTTCTTCACCGCGCCGACCGCGTTCCGCGCGATCCGGAAAGACGATCCGGAAGGAAAGTTCATCCGGCAATACGACCTCTCGAAATTCCGCACCCTGTTCCTTGCCGGCGAGCGGGCCGATCCGCCGACGGTGGAATGGGCGGAGCAGCAGCTGAAGGTGCCGGTGATCGACCATTGGTGGCAGACCGAGACCGGCTGGTGCATCGCCGGCAATCCGGTCGGTCTCGGCATGCTGCCGGTGAAGCACGGCTCGCCGACGGTGCCGATGCCGGGATACCAGGTCGACGTGGTCGACGAGGCAGCCAAGCCGGTCGGACCCAACACCATGGGCTCGATCGTCATCAAGCTGCCGATGCCGCCGGGCTGCCTGCCGACGTTGTGGAATCAGGATGAGCGCTTCAAGGAAGCCTATTTGAGCGAATTCCCCGGCTATTACAAAACCTCGGACGCCGGCTACAAGGACGAGGACGGCTATGTCTTCGTCATGGGCCGCACCGACGACATCATCAACGTCGCCGGCCATCGACTCTCCACCGGCGGCATGGAGGAGATCCTGGCCTCGCATCCCGACGTCGCCGAATGCGCCGTGCTCGGTGTCAAGGACGCGATCAAGGGCGAGGTGCCCTGCGGCTTCCTGGTGCTCAAGGCCGGCGTCAAGCGTGCTCCGAGCGAGATCGAGAAGGAGATCATCGCGCTGGTGCGCGACAAGCTCGGCCCGGTCGCGGCCTTCAAGCTCGCCATCACCGTCGGCCGCCTGCCCAAGACGCGCTCCGGAAAGATCCTGCGCGGCACCATCAAGAAGATCGCCGATGGCGACAGCTGGACCATGCCGGCGACGATCGAGGATCCCAAGGCGCTCGACGAGATCGGGGAGGCGCTGAAGGGACGGGTGTGAAGTTTAGAACCGTCATTCCGGGGCGATGCGAAGCATCGAACCCGGAAGCTCGAGATTCCGGGTTCGGTCCTGCGGACCGCCCCGGAATGACGGTCTTGCCGACTTACAATCTCCGCATTCCGCGCTAAACAGGGCCGGCCAACAGGGGATCTCGTATGCCACTCGCCGCCGTGCCGCGCCTGCTTGCAGCCGTAGCTCTCGCCACCGCTCTCTCCGCCTGCTCCGCGCGCTACCAGAATCCGGTTGCGGTGGGCGGTGACGATGACGACGCCGTCTGCCAGGGCCGGGGTTATGCGCAGGGCTCGCCGGAATATGTGGCCTGCCGCAAGGACCGCGACGTCCAGCGCAACGCCGCCACCGCACGTGCCGACCGGCGTCAGCGCGATCTCGGCGAATACATGCTGAACCATCCCGACCGGCCGTGACACGAGGTGCGGCATTATCTTGCCGCCGCATGCGTCCTTTCCGTGACACATCTGCAACGCCATGGCCAAATCGTGGCGACGTTTGCCTGAATTGATCGAGGTCAAATCCTTCAGCGGCCCCTTTCTGCTCTGACGCTCATGTCGCGCAACGACGCGCGAGAGATGGCTGAAGGGGACTGAAATGCAGAGAACGACAAGAAACCTGGCGCGGCTTGCGACGCTCGGCGCGATGATCGCGGGCACGTTTGCATCGGCGCAGGCCGCCGATTTGCCGGTTTACAAGAAGGCACCGCCGCCGGTCGAGGCGTTCAATCCGTGGATGGTGCGCCTGCGCGTGCTCGGCGTGCTGCCGGATGCCGGCGGCTCGACCGTCAATGTCGCGGGCGTGCCCTCGCTGTCCTCGCCGAATTCCGGCCTGTCGATCAGCGACCAGGTCGTCCCCGAGCTCGACATCAGCTATTTCTTCACCAAGAACATCGCGGCCGAATTGATCCTCGGCGTGACCCGGCACTCGATCACCGGCACCGGCTCGCTCGCGAATTTGCCGATCGGCAAGACCACGCTGCTGCCGCCGACGCTGACGCTGCAATATCACTTCGACCAGTTCGGCGCGTTCAAGCCGTATATCGGTGCCGGCGTGAACTACACCGTGTTCTTCAACAATTCGGCGGCCAATACGCCGGCCGCAATCGCCGGTCCGCCCGCGATCGTCGCCACCACCACCAATTTGCATGTCAGCAACGCCTGGGGCGGCGCCGTGCAGTTCGGCTTCGATTACATGATCGACCGGCACTGGGGTCTCAACGTCGACGTCAAGAAGCTCTGGCTGCGTCCGGACTACAGCGCGACCGTCTCCGGCCTGCCGGTCACCGGCACCGCGCATATCGATCCGTGGCTGGTCGGCGCGGGCGTGACGTACAAGTTCTGAGACCGTTGCTCTCGCGGCAGATCCTGCTGTCGTTCCCGCGTTCGCGGGGACGACCACCGAAGGAGGGGGTACACAAAACAAAAGCGCGGCAGGTGTTCCTGCCGCGCTTTTTGCGTTTGGAGTGAAACGAAGAGCGAGGACTATTCCTCCTCGTCTTCCTGTTTCTTGCCGCCGAGCGTCTTCAGCTTGGCGAACACGGCATCGACGTTGAGGTCGTCGCTCGAGCGCTCGGCCGGCTCGTACTCGTCCTTCTTCGTGGTCTCGGAGGCCGGCAGCAGCGTGGCGCCGCCATAGGCTGCATCGACCGGCTTTTCCTTGGCCGCGCGCGCCACTTCGAAATCGAGCTCGATCTGCGAGCAGAGGCCGAGGGTAACGGGGTCGATCGGGGTCAGCTGGGACGTGTTCCAGTGCGTGCGGTCGCGCACGCTGGCGATCGTGCTCTTGGTGGTGCCGACCAGGCGCATGACCTGGGCGTCCTTGAGCTCCGGGTGGCTGCGCAGCAGCCACAGGATGGCGCTCGGGCGCTCGTGGCGGCGCGAAACCGGGGTGTAGCGCGGGCCCTTGCGCTTGGGCTGGGGCGGCAGCACGACCTTGCTCTCCTGAAGGCGGAGTCGGTAATCCGGGTTCTTCTCGCCCTTCTCGATCTCTTCGCGGGTCAGCTGGCCATTGGAGAGGGGATCCATGCCCTTGATGCCCTGGGCCGCATCGCCGTCGGCAATCGCGCGCACCTCGAGGGGATGCATCTTGGTGAAATCGGCGACCTGGTCGAAGGTCAGCGCGGTGTTGTCGAGCAGCCAAACGGCGGTCGCCTTGGGCATCAGAGGTGCGTTGCTCATGGCAAATCTCCTTTGTGCTTCGCCCACCCCTCTGGAGGCGAAACCGGTGGTCATCAGCGATGACAGGGAATTCGCGCTATATAAGCCCGGAGGGGGTGGCCACGCAATGGTTCTGCTATAGATAGTGCCTTGACAGCGCCCGAAAGGGGGCCCAATTCCCTAGGAAATCGCGGTATAGTTCAAGCCGACCGTTTTAAGCCCAATTCCATCCCATCGACCGCCCCCGCCAGAAGGCGAAACGGGTGATTCGGTCCCGAGATCGCTCAATGTCAGCCAAACCAGACCTCAAGATCGTGCTTTGTTCTCCCCGCGGCTTCTGTGCCGGGGTGGTCCGGGCGATCGACACCGTGGAACGGGCGCTCGATAAGTACGGCGCCCCCGTCTATGTTCGCCACGAGATTGTGCATAACAAGTACGTCGTCGACGGGTTGAAGAAGAAGGGCGCCATCTTCGTCGAGGAGCTGGCCGAAATTCCCGAAAACACCAGCGCCCCGGTGGTGTTCTCGGCCCACGGCGTGCCGAAATCGGTTCCGGCCGATGCCCAGTCCCGCAATCTGTTCTCGCTGGACGCGACCTGCCCGCTGGTGACCAAGGTGCACCGCGAGGCGGCGATCCATTTCAAGCGCGGCCGCGAGATCTTCCTGATCGGCCATTCCCATCACCCCGAGGTGGTCGGCACGCTCGGCCAGCTTCCGACCGGCGCCGTGACCCTGATCGAGACCGCCGAGGATGCCAAGACCATCTCTCCGAAGGACCCCAACAACCTCGCCTTCGTGACCCAGACCACGCTGTCGATCGACGACACCGCGGAGATCGTGGCGCTGCTCAAGGAGCGGTTCCCCAACATCAACGGCCCGCACAAGGAAGACATCTGCTACGCCACCACCAACCGCCAGCTCGCGGTGAAGAAGGTGGCGCCGGTGGTGGACGCCTTGATCGTTGTCGGTGCGCCGAACTCGTCGAACTCGCAGCGCTTGCGCGAGGTTGCCGAGCGCGAGGGCTGCAAGATCGCGGTGCTGGCGCAGCGCGCCACCGACATCGACTGGACCAAGTTCGGCAACATCACCAGCCTCGGCATCACCGCGGGCGCCTCTGCGCCTGAGGTGATCGTCGAGGAGATCATGGACGCGTTCGCCGAGCGCTACACGCTGCATGTGGAGACGGTCTCCGCCGCGGAAGAGAACGAGTTCTTCCCGCTGCCGCGTCAGGTGCGTCCCGAAGCCGCCGCCGAGTAGACCTTTATGGCGGTCTACACCGACGTCGCCGCCGACGAGCTTGCGGATTTCCTGAAGCAATATGATCTCGGCGAATTGCTCTCCTACAAGGGCATCGCCGAGGGCGTCGAGAACACCAACTTCCTGCTGCACACGAGCAAGGGCTCGTTCATCCTCACGCTCTACGAGAAGCGCGTGGCGAAGAACGATCTGCCGTTCTTCCTCGCGCTGATGACGCATCTGGCCGAGCACGGGGTGAGCTGCCCGTTGCCGGTCAAGGCGAGGGATGGCGAGGCGCTGCGCGAGCTGTCGGGGCGGCCTGCGGCGATCATCACCTTTCTCGAAGGCATGTGGCCGCGCAAGCCGAACGTCGCGCATTGCGCCGGCGTCGGCGAGGGTCTTGCCAGGATGCACCTGGCCGGCGCGAACTTTGCGGTTCGGCGCGCCAATGCGCTGTCGGTCGCAGGCTGGCGGCCGCTGTTCGATGCGGCCTCGGCGCGGGCCGACGAGGTGCAGCCGGGCCTGCGCGCCTTCCTCGCCACCGAGCTCGATTATCTCTCGGGTGGCGTCTGGCCGACCGATCTGCCGGAAGGCGTGATCCACGCCGACCTCTTCAACGACAACGTCTTCTTTCTCGGCGACAGGCTCTCCGGGATCATCGACTTCACCTTCGCCTGCAACGACATGCTGGCCTATGACGTCGCGATCTGCCTCAACGCCTGGTGCTTCGAGCCCGATCATTCCTTCAACGTCACCAAGGCCCGCGCCTTCCTCAACGCCTATGGCCGCGTGCGCAAGCTCTCCGAAGCCGAACAGGCCGCGCTGCCGCTGCTCGCCCGCGGCGCTGCGATCCGCTTCCTGCTGACGCGTCTGGTCGACTGGCTCAACGTGCCGCCCGGCGCCCTCGTCAAGCCGAAGGACCCGCTGGAATATTTTCGCAAGCTGCGCTTCCACCAGAGCGTGACGAGCGTGCGCGATTACGGGCTGATGCCGTCAGGACTGGTCGCGTGAGCGAAAAGCCCAATGTGACGATCTACACCGACGGCGCCTGCTCGGGGAATCCCGGGCCGGGCGGCTGGGGCGCGATCCTGAAGTTCGGCGACAAGGAAAAAGAGCTGAACGGCGGCGAGCGCCACACCACCAACAACCAGATGGAATTGATGGCGGCGATTTCCGCGCTGGAAGCGCTGAAGAAGCCGTGCACGGTCGATCTCTACACCGACAGCCAGTATGTCCGGCAAGGCATCACCGGCTGGATCCACGGCTGGAAGCGCAACGGCTGGCGCACCGCCGACAAGAAGCCGGTGAAGAATGTCGAGCTATGGCAGCGCCTCGATGCCGCGCTGAAGCAGCACGAGGTCCGCTGGCACTGGGTCAAGGGTCACGCCGGCCACCCCGAGAACGAGCGGGCGGATCAGCTTGCGCGCGACGGGATCGTGAAGGCGAGAACGCAAGCGCGGGTCATGGAGTAGTTGGAATGTCATTCCGGGGCGGTGCGAAGCACCGAACCCGGAATCTCGAGATTCCGGGGTCGCCTCTTCGAGGCGCCCCGGAATGACGGTGAGAATTACAGCTGCCCCAGCAGCGTATCGCCGCCGGAGACCTCGACCTTGCCGGGCATCGCCTCGAGGTTCAGCTTCTTGACCACGCCGTCCTCGACCAGCATCGAATAGCGCTTGGAGCGGATGCCGAGGCCGTTGCCGGAGGCATCGAGCTCCATGCCGATCGCCTTGGCGAAGTCGGCATTGCCGTCGGCGAGGAAGATCGCCTCGTCGCGCTGGTCGGTGTCGCGCTTCCAGGCGTTCATGACGAAGGCGTCGTTGACCGAGACGATGGCGATGGTGTCGACGCCCTTGTCCTTCATGGCATAGGCGTTGAGGAAGATGCTGGGCAGATGCATCTTGTGGCAGGTGCCGGTGTAGGCGCCGGGCACGGCGAACAGCGCCACCTTCTTGCCCTTGAAGATATCGTCGGTGGTCTTCACCTGCGGACCTTCCGCCGTCATCACGCGGAATTTCGCCTCGGGCAGCTTGTCGCCAATCTGGATCGCCATCGTCAGTCTCCCTGAATATCGGTCCCGCTTTTTAGACCGTGCGCCGGGCCTGCACAATATTGCCGGCGGCGAAAGCGGCGAGGGATGCGGCCCTTCACCGTGATGTCATCAGCCGGCAAAGCCGCCGCCGTCGAGGAAGGCCTGCTCCTCCTCGGTGGTGTCGCGGCCGAGCAGACGGTTGCGGTGGGGAAAGCGGCCGAACCGCTGGATGATGTCGGCGTGCTCCCGCGCGTATTTCTGGTTCTCGGTATTGTCGGTGTTCGCAAACAGCGCGATGCAATGCAGCTGGTCGGGCAGGTGCTCCGAATGCATGAAGGGCAGATAGAGGAATTCGAGCAGGCTTGGATCGACCCTGGCATCGACCCCCCTCGCGATGGCGCGGCGGGCGACGTCACGCGCCAGGCTGTCGCTGGCAAAGGCCTGGGGCATGCCGCGGAACATGTTGCGCGGGAATTGGTCGAGCACGATGACGAGCGTGAGCGCGCCATCGTCGCTATCTTCCCATGAGGCCAGTTCGCCGGCGATCGCCTGCTGCCAGAGCGCGGCAAAGCGGCGCCGGACCTCGGCGTCGAAAGCGTCGCTGCGCTCGTACCAGCGCTCGCGGCCGGCCTCGCGCCAGAAGGCGAGAACGCCTGAGGGCTCGATGTCGCCGACCGCGGTCATGGACCGGCGACGGCGCTTACGCCGCCTGAGCCTTCTTCTCGTCACGCAGCTCGCGTCGCAGGATCTTGCCGACATTGGTCTTGGGCAGGTCGGTGCGGAATTCGATGTGCTTGGGCACCTTGTAGCCGGTGAGCTGCTCGTGACAGAACTTGATCACCGCCTCGGCGGTGAGGTTTTGATCCTTCTTCACCACGAACGCCTTCACCGCTTCGCCCGACTTGGAATCGGGGATGCCGATCACGGCGCATTCGAGCACGCCTGGATGGCTCGCGATCACTTCCTCGACCTCGTTGGGATAGACGTTGAAGCCGGAGACCAGGATCATGTCCTTCTTGCGGTCGACGATCTTGGTGTAGCCCTTCTCGTCCATGATGCCGATGTCGCCGGTGCGGAAGTAGCCGTCCGCGGTCATCACCTTGGCGGTGTCCTCGGGCCTGTTCCAGTAGCCCGACATCACTTGCGGGCCCTTGGCGCAGATCTCGCCGGCCTGGCCGAGCGGCACTTCGTTGCCGTCATCGTCGCGGATCGAGATGTAGGTCGACGGCACGGGGATGCCGATCGTCCCCGTGAACTCGGTTGCGGTTGCCGGATTGCAGGTCAACGTCGGCGACGTCTCCGACAGGCCGTAACCCTCAGCGATGAAGCAGCCGGTGATCGCCTTCCATTGATCGGCGACGGGCCGCTGCACCGCCATGCCGCCGCCGTTCGAGATCTTCAGCTTGGAGAAGTCGAGCTTCTTGAAATCGGGGTGGTGCATCAGGCCGTTGTAGAGCGTGTTGACGGCCGGGAAGCTGTTGACCTGGTATTTCGCCAGCTCCTTGACGAAGCCCGGTATGTCGCGCGGGTTGGGGATCAGGAGATTGCAGCCGCCGGCGCGCACCGCGAGCAGGTAGCAGGCCGTCAGCGCGAAGATGTGATAGAGCGGCAGCGCGCAGACGATCATGAGCTGGTCGACATGCGGCGGTGCCGCGAGCGCCGGCTGCAGCCAGGCGTCGTTCTGCAGGACGTTGGCGACGATGTTGCGGTGAAGCAGGGTGGCGCCCTTGGAGACGCCGGTGGTGCCGCCAGTATATTGCAGGAAGGCGACGTCGCCCGGCGACAGTTTTGGCTTGTTGAAGGCCATGCCGCGGCCGGCGGACAGCGCGTCGTTGAAGGCGACCGAGCCGGGCAGCGACCACGCCGGTACCATCTTCTTGACGCGGCGAACGACGAGATTGACGATCACGCCCTTGAAGCCGAGCAGGTCGCCCATGCTGGCGACGATGACGTGCTTCACCGGGGTCTTGGCGATCACCTGCTCGACGGTGTGGGCGAAGTTCTCCAGCACGATGATGGCTTCGGCGCCGGAATCCTTCAGCTGGTGCTCGAGCTCACGCGGCGTGTAGAGCGGATTGACGTTGACCACCGCGAAGCCGGCGCGCAGCACGGCCGCGGTCGCGACCGGATATTGCAGCACGTTCGGCATCATGATGGCGACGCGGGCACCGCGCTGTAGACCGCGGCCCTGCAAATAGGCGGCGAGCGCGACCGACATCTGGTCGAGATCGCGGTAGCTGATCGACTTGTCCATGCAGATGAACGCCTTGCGGTCGGCGAACTTGGCGAAGCTCTCCTCCAAGAGGTCGACCAGCGATGCGTATTGGGTCGGCTCGATATCGGCAGGCACGCCGGGCGGATATTGCTTGAGCCAGATGCGCTCCATGGAAACTCCCCTCAATTTACCAGAGCCCGTTGTGTCTCGGGCTTGCCTCATTACCGCCAGTATCGAGCCTGCCGGGACGGGTGGCAAGCCGTCGAGGCTTAGGGCAAAGGTCGGGGAGTGGCTACTGGAATCATCGCAAACGGCGCTGCCGCAGGTGCGAAGCGCCGGTCGCCGCCGTGCGGGGCGCCGTTAACTGTTGTTGGCCGGCTTGGCGGCAGGCTTGGTCGCGGCCTTGGGTTTGGCAGGCTTCTGATCGCCGCTCGCTGCAGGCTTCTCGGCGGGTTTTGTCGCCGTCTCGTGCTTGGCGGCAGCATGCTTGGGCGCCGCCGGCTTCGTCGCAGTCTTGCTGTCGTTCTTGCCGTCGTTCTTGGCCTCGGCCGGCTTGGCAGCAGGCTTCACGGCCGCCGTCTTGGTGTCCTTGCTGGCATCCTTGCCCGCGTCCTTCGGCTTGTCGGCCGCATCCGGCTTCTTGGCCACGCGCGACTTCTTGCCACGCGGCTTGGAAGCCGCCTGCTGGTCGGCATCGGCCGCGACCGCCGCGATCAGGGCGGTGCCGGTGCGGGTCGGGCCGGTATAGACCAGTACGGGCTCGGCCGCCGCCGGCGCCGAGGCCATCAGCTCGGAGGCCTTCATCAGCGGTGGCTGCAGGCCGGCGGTGAAGAACGTCATCTGGGCTTCGCCGCCGGTCGCGGAGGCCGATCCTGATGGGCTGCCATTGGCCGCGATCAGCGCATCGTCGTCGTCGCTCGCCGGCCGCTTGCGGTGGGGCCCGCACATCTCGTCACGCAGGTTCGGCGGCGAGGCGTCGACCGGCACGAGGTTCTCGACCGTGCCGAGCGAGGGGCGCAGCCATGTCAGATTGTCCTGGCTGAAGCCGCGCTCCAGCAGCTGCGCCGCCTTCACTGCGCGCGCCGTGCCGGAATTGGAGCCCAGCACCACCGCGATCAGCCGGCGGCCGTTGCGCGTCGCCGATGCGACGAGATTGTAGCCGGAGGCGCAGATGAAGCCGGTCTTGAAACCGTCGGCGCCGGGATAACGGCCGATCAGCTTGTTGAAATTACCGGTGACGCGCTTGCCGAAGCGGATTGCCGGGATGTGCACGAAATATTCGTATTCCGGCAGGTCGCGCAGGAACGAGCGCGCGAGGATGCCGAGATCGCGCGCCGAGGTGATCTGGCCGTCGGCGGGCAGGCCGTTCGGATTGACGTAGCTGGTCTGCGTCATGCCGAGCTTCCGCGCGGTGTCGTTCATCATCGCGGAGAAGCCGTCGATCGAGCCGCCGACGCCTTCGGCCAGCACCACGGCCATGTCGTTCGCCGACTTGACCATCATCATCTTCAGCGCGTTGTCGACGGTGAGCTGCGTTCCCGGACGGAACCCCATCTTCGAGGGCGATTGCGAGGCGGCCGTCGGCGAAACCGTGAGCAGCGTGTCGAGCGTGAGCCTGCCGTCCTTGACCGCCTTCAGCGTCACATAGGCCGTCATGATCTTGGTGACGGAGGCCGGATACCAGGGAACCGTCGCATTATCGGCCTGCAACACCTTGCCGCTATCGGCCTCGATCAGCAGCAGCGCCTCGGCGCTCGCCGCGCGCGGCGCAAGCAGCGCGGCACAGGCGAGCGTCGCAGCGAACAGGTTGAACAAGGATTTGCGAAGCAGCGGGCGTAGGGCGTGCACTATCCGATTCCGGTCCTTGGAGACCCGCCTGACACGGGCGGCTCTCGTGATCTGATTGTCGGTTCTGAAATTTAAGCGCCGCCGCTTGCGGCGCCGCAAACCTATACCGGCTGGTGCGTCGAGAATAGGGGCTCGGTGCGGTATTCCGCGATGAAATAGGCCGAATTTCGACGGTGCTATGGGGACTTGCTAGGGGGATTTGGCAGCCGTCGCGGCAGCCTCGGAGGCCGTCACGCTGGCCCGTGCGCTGTCCTGCACCATGAACTGAGCCCTCGCGAGCTCGGCAAAATGGCCGCCTTTGGCCACGAGTTCATCGAAGGTTCCGCCTTCGATCACGCGGCCGTTCTCGAACACCAGGATCCGCGTGGCATTGCGGATGGTGGAGAGGCGATGGGCGATCACGAAGGTGGTGCGGCCCTTCATCACTTCGTCGAGAGCGGCATTCACCTTGGCCTCGGTGACGGCGTCGAGCGCGCTGGTGGCCTCGTCCAGGATCAGGATCGGCGGGTCCTTCAGCAGCGCGCGGGCGATCGACAGGCGCTGCCGCTCGCCGCCGGACAGCATGCGGCCGCGCTCGCCGGCATTGGTCTCGAATCCGCCGCTGCGCTCGATGAATTCGAGCGCCTGCGCGCGCTCCGCCGCCTTGCGCATCTCTGCCTCGGTCGCATCCGGCTTGCCGACGCGCAAATTCTCCGCGATCGAACGGTTGAACAGCAGCGCTTCCTGGAACACGACGCCGATGTTCCGCCGCAGCGAGGTCAGCGTCACGCCGCGCACGTCCATGCCGTCGATCTTGATGAAGCCGGATTGCGGATCGAAGGCGCGATGCAGCAGCGCGATCGCGGTCGATTTGCCGGCACCGGTCGGGCCGACCAGCGCGATGGTCTGGCCGGGCAGCGCGGTGAAGGTGAGGTCCTCGATCGCCGGCCGCTTGCCGTCATAGGAGAAGGTGACGTCGTTGAACTCGACGAGGCCGGACAGCCTGCCGGCATCGATCGCGTCGGGCCGGTCGTGCACCGCGGGCACGGCGTCGAGCACATTGAAGAACTCGCGCAGCCGCGGCGCCTCCATGAACACGTTGTTGATGAAGCCCACGACCTGCTCGAGCTTCTGGATCAGCATCGTCGCGAAGCTCACGAACATCACGATCTCGCCGACGGAAGTTAGCCCCTGGTCGTGCAGGGCGATGCCGAGCGAGAAGATCGCCAGCACCGTGATGGTGGTGGAGGCGCGCGTGATCACGGTGACGAGTGCCCACCAGGACAGCACCGGCATCTGCGCCGCCAGCAGCTCGTCGGCGACGGAGCGCAGTCCCTTCACCTCGGATTCGACGCGGACGAAGCTCTGCACCAGTGCCACGTTGCCGAGCGCATCCGAAGCGCGCGCGGACAGCTCGCTGTAGTGCTCCTCGACCTCCATCTGCATGCCGAAGGTCTTGCGCACCACGAAGGTGGTCAGCGCGGTGAAGACGATGCAGAGCACGAACAGGAGGATCGCCAGCCGCCAGTTCAGGTAGAGCGACAGCGGCAGCAGCACCACGACCGAGAGGATCGCGGCAAAGTGCTCGCGGAAGAAGCCGAGCCACAGCCGCCACAGGGCGTCGGTGCCGTTGAGCATCACCTTCATCAACCGGCCGGAATGGGTGCCGGAGTGGAAGGTCAGCGGCAGTTGCAGGATGTGCTCGAAATAGTCGGTCAGCACCGCCTGGCGCTGGCGGTGCGAGAGCCGGTCCGCCTGCAGGGCAACGAGCGCGCTGCATACGATTGTGAACAGCCCGAACGCGACCCAGGCAAGCAGGAACGGCCATGCCGAGGTCGAACCGGCGACCGACTTGCCGGAGAGCACGTCGACGATGCGGCCGAACAGGACGGGCTCTGCGAATTGCGAGGCGGCGAGCAGGAGATTGGCAAACGCCAGAAGCCAGCCCAGCCGCGCCTCCTTGCCAAGCAACTCGAGAACGCGGGTGTAGAGGCTGAAAATGGACATGCGGACGGGTAACTCAGCAAATAGCGGGGCCCGTATTCTAAGCAGGGATTGCCTGCGAGATACAGTGGAAGCTACGGGTTTTGCTCAATTGATCAGCCGCGCCGCGACCGGCGGCAGGAAGCGGTCGTCGAAGATGTCGCCCGCCGTGGGCCGCTTGCGGAATTTGAAGTCCTGCGCGACCTGGTCGATCGAGCGCTCCAGGCGCAGTGGCTCGATACCGCCGAGGCCGTTGCGCTTGACCTCGTCGGTCAGGATGTTGTCGGCGAGGACGGTGCGCAGGCGTTCCAGCTCGAGGTCGCGGTCGCCGCCGTCGATGCGGCTCGCGGCCTCGTCCGCCGCCCGCGCCGGTTCCTTGATGGTGGCAGCGACGCCGGCAACCAAGGCGCGGACGAAACCCTTCACGGCATCCGGCTTTGCTGCGGCGAAGGCGGCATTGGCCACCACCGCGAAGCCATAGGCCTCGCAGCCATAGTCGGCATAACGCAGCACGACGAGGTCCGCTCCGGGCACGCCGCGATCACGCAGGTTCACCGGGGAGAGATAGCTGAAGCCCGCGACGGCATCGACCTGTCCCGCGGACAGGATCGGCTCGCGGACGGCTGCGCTCATCTTGTGGAATTTGACGTGCGATGTCTTGATGCCGTTCTGCTGCGCCAGCGCCGGCCATAGCCGCATCGACAGATCGCCGTCGGCAACGCCCACGGTCTTGCCATCGAGATCCGGCAAGACATTGATGCCGCGGCTCCTGCGCGCGACGATTGCGTAGGGCGCGCGGTTGAACAGCACGAACACCGCCTTGACCGGCGCCGCATCCTCCTTGTCGCGAAACCGGATCAGCTCGTTGATGTCGACGAGTGCAAGCTCGCTGTCGCCCTTGGCGACGCGTGCGAGCGCCTCCGGCGATCCGCTCGCGCTGCTGAAGGACACGTTGAGATGCTCGGCGCTGAACCTTCCGTCCTTCGCCGCAAGGAACGGCGCCATGCTGGCGTCGAGCGGGCGGTCGAAGGTGAAGTGAATCGCAACGGAGGACGGCGCAACGGTCTCGGCCGCGCTGACACCGCGTGCAACGAGCGTAATCGAGAGAGCCAGCAGGCAACGAAGGGCCGTCGTCTTGAATTTCGACATCAGTTGCGCCGGTCCCGCATTGTTGTGGTTTGGTGACGCTCGCAGCGCCGGCGGGCGATCAGTCTCTCCCTGCCAACATGAACGGAGCATGAGCGGCGGTTGCGTCACGATCACGCAACCCTGTTCAGCTTGTGTTGGGGTTGGGGAACCCAACATGGGGCTGCGTGCTTGAAAGACATGAGCCTGTCTGCAGGCGCCATTCGAGGTCCCAAGGAGGGTCCAGGAGATGTTTGACAGCCTTTCGAAGTTTGCCGGCCGCAAGGCCGTTCTTGCCACTGCCGCGGTGTTGGCGTTGACCGCGGTTGCCCCTACCGCTTCCTATGCGGGCGGTCGCCACTGGCACGGCGGTGGAGGCGGCGCGGCCGCAGCTGCGGCTTTCGCGGCCATCGGCACTGGTCTTGCCATCGCCGCGACCCGCGATTCCTACGCCTATGACTACGGTCCGGGCTACGGCTATTACGGCGGTCCCGCCTATTACAGCGGCCCGGCCTACGGCCCCTATTACGGCCCGGGCCCGAACTACCAGTATCAGCGCTATGGCGGCACCGCTCCGTCCGAGGCGTGCGGCCAGGGATATTACCAGAACTGCTACTAACTGCGGCAGCTCGGATTAACCGGGACAGGCCGTCGCGCTTGCCGCGTCGGCCTGTTTTCTGCTTTTATTGCCGTGCGTTAACACGCTCGCCATTTGTTTAGAGTAGTTTTGAGTATCATGAGTGATTCGCTTGAGCGGCTATATCTGGCTGTGCTCGCGGCCAGAGATCTTGATCCGGCAACATCGCGTACGGCCCGGCTGTTTCAGCGCGGGCCCTCCAAAATGGCAAAGAAGCTCGCCGAAGAGGCCATCGAGGTCGTGATCGATGCCGTCAATGGCGACACCGACGCCGTGATCCGCGAAAGCGCCGACCTGTTGTACAATCTCACCGTACTCTGGGCCTCTGCCGGCGTGCGCCCCGAGGACGTCTGGCGCGAGATGACCCGGCGGGAAGACATGCTCGGTATCGCCGAGAAGCTGCCGAAATCGTCGATGAAGCTGCCCAAGGTCGCGTCACCGCGCGTGGCCGCCAGGCGGCCAATTGTCGCGCTCGAGGGCCGTGCCGCGCGCAAGCGCCACTAGAAGTGTCATAATTCGCCTCAATCTCGGCATGGACAAATCCGTCCCATGGTGCTTCATCGCGGCGCCATGCTGAAACGTATCTACGACTGGTGCATCGACGCCGCCCACAAGCCCTATGCGCTCTGGATCATGGGCATCGTGTCTTTCGCCGAAAGCTCCTTCTTTCCGGTCCCGCCGGATGTCATGCTGATCCCGATGTCCCTGGCGCGCCCGCAGCGTGCCTGGCTCTATGCAGCCGTCTGTACCGTCACCTCGGTGCTCGGCGGGGTTCTCGGCTACGCCATCGGCGCGCTGCTCTATGACTCGCTGGGTCATTGGCTGATCCAGCTCTACGGGCTCGGCGATCAGGTCGACGGATTTCGTGCCAAATACGCCGAATGGGGCGCGGTGATCATCCTGCTCAAGGGGCTGACGCCGATCCCATACAAGCTCGTCACCATCACCTCGGGCTTTGCCGGCTACAATCTGCTTTTGTTCGTCCTGTTCTCGGTCGTTGCGCGCGGCGGGCGCTTCTTCATCGTCGCGATCTTGCTTAACCGCTATGGCGACTGGATCCGCGTCAAGATCGAGAAGCATCTCGGTCTCGTGGTGGCGGTCGGTGCCGCGGCACTGGTGCTGGGCTTCGTCATCGCGATCAAATTGATCTAGCTAGAGCGTTTTCGAGCGAAGGGGACACCGGTTCGCGTGAAGAAAACGCGTCAAAACAAGAATATAGAGCTTCGGTTCTGATTCAATCAGAACCGAAAATGCTCTTGAGCATGATCCGGAAGAGTGCGAAGCGGTTTTCCGAGAAGATCATGCTTAATCAGTAGACTCCAAGGCGGCTTTGCCGCCGGGCCGGCTTCGGCTACGGTTGCCATCATGATGGTTCGATCCGGCAATCCGGCGGCGCGGCTGGGGACGCTGATGTCAGCGGCGCTGCTGCTCCTGCTCGCCGCGGGCGGGACGGCCTTGCCGCAATCCGCGCCTCCGACGCTTGGCCTGCAGGATCAGGGGCCGCAGGCCGCTCCGCCGCCGTCGACACCCGATCCTTCGGCGCCGCCGGCGCGCGAGGAAAATCCCGGGCTGATCAATGAAATGGGCAAGCTGTTCGACAAGCTGCCCTCGATCCTGCCGCCGATCAAAAGTCCCAGCGAGACCATGAACGACCTGTCGCGGCTGGCCAAGCCCTCGACCATGGTGTCGGGGCGGGTGGCCTGTCCGGCCTCGTCGAACGGCGCCCCCGACTGCAAGCACGCCGCCGACCAGCTCTGCCAGAGCAAGGGCTATAAGGAAGGCAAGAGCCTGAACGCAGACTCCGCCGAGAAATGCTCGGCCAAGGTCCTGATCCCGGGCCGGCAACGCAAACCGGACGACTGCCGCACCGACACTTTCGTGACAAGCGCGCTGTGCCAGAACTGACGCGATCTCGCCGCGCGCGAGCAACTAAGGAGCGCCCATGAGCCGCACGGAGCAGGACTTCCTCGGACAGCGTGAGATCGCCGACGACATCTATTACGGCGTCCAGACCATCCGGGGTAAGGAGAACTTCCACATCACCGGCATTCCGATGAACCAGGAGCCTTACTTCGTGAAGGCGCTCGGTTACGTCAAGAAGGCCGCCGCCATGGCCAATCGCGACCTCGGGGCGATCGACGCCAAGGTCGCCGACGCGATCATCCTGGGATGCGATCGCGTCATCGCCGGCGACATGATGGACCAGTTCGTCACCGACTTCATCCAGGGCGGCGCCGGCACCTCCACCAACATGAACGCCAACGAGGTGATCGCCAACCTCGCGCTGGAATCGCTCGGCTTCGGCAAGGGCGAGTACCAGCACGTCAGCCCCAACGATCACGTCAATTACGGCCAGTCGACCAACGACACCTATCCGACCGCGTTTCGCCTCGCGCTGATCCTGCGGCTCGAGAGCTACATGACCGCACTGCGCCAGCTCCAGGAGGCTTTCTTCACCAAGGGGCGTGAGTTCGACCGCGTGCTGAAAATGGGCCGCACGCATCTCCAGGATGCCGTGCCGATGTCGCTGGGGGCCGAATTCCGGGGATGGGGCACCACGATCGGTGAGGAGGTGGACCGCATCTCGGAAGCGCGGGCGCTGCTGCGCGAGATCAATCTCGGCGCCACCGCGATCGGTACCTCCGTGACCGCGGCGGTCGGCTATCCCAAGCTCGCGGTCCGGCATTTGAGCGCACTCACCGGCGTCGATTTCATCCTCGCCGGCGATCTCGTCGAGGCGACCTCGGACACCGGGGCCTATGTGCAGCTCTCGGGTGTCCTGAAGCGCACGGCGAGCAAGCTGACGAAGATCTGCAACGACATCCGCCTGCTCGCCTCCGGCCCGCGCGCCGGCTTCAACGAGATCAACCTGCCGCAGCTTCAGCCGGGCTCCTCGATCATGCCGGGCAAGGTCAACCCCGTGATCCCCGAGGTCGTCAACCAGACCAGCTTCCTCGTCATCGGGCTCGACACCACGGTGACGCTCGCCGCCAGCGCCGGCCAGCTCCAGCTCAACGTGATGGAGCCGGTGATCTCGTTCGCGCTGTTCTTCTCGATCCGCACCATGGAGCGCGCGGTCAACAGCCTGCGCGAGAATTGCGTCGTCGGCATCACCGCCAACGAGGAGCACACCCGCAACATGGTGCTGAACTCGCTCGGCATCGTCACGGTGCTGAAGCCGCTGCTCGGCTACAAGCAATGCGCCGAGATCGCGCGCGAGGGCTACAAGAGCGGCAAGTCGCTGCACCAGATCGTGGTGGTCGAGCGCAAGCTGCTGACGCAGGAGAAGTGGGACGAGATGTTCTCGTTCGAGCGGCTGATCAATCCGGATTTGATCGGGTAGGCGTTCGCTGTCATTCCGGGGCGCGCGAAGCGCGAGCCCGGAATCCATTTCGCCGCGCGCGCTGACGCACGATGGATTCCGGGTTCGACGCTGCGCGTCGCCCCGGAATGACAGCAGAAGAATTCCGTTCCTTGGAATTGCGGCAGCCGCCTCCCCACGGCGTGCAAACGCAATACTTGACAGTGGAAAGATTGCCTTGTTGGTATGATTGCCAGCTCCCGATTTACCCGCCAACAGAGGATCGTTTCGCAATGTCCATGCCTGCCTTGTTCAAAGGGCGCCTGTCGATCCCCGTGATCGGCTCGCCGCTCTTCATCATCTCGGTGCCCGATCTCGTGATCGCGCAGTGCAAGGCGGGTGTGGTCGGCTCGTTTCCGGCGCTGAACGCGCGGCCGCCGGAGCTGCTCGACGAATGGCTGGCACGCATCACCGAGGAGCTCGCGGCCTATGACCGCGCGCATCCCGAGCGGCCGTCGGCGCCGTTCGCCGTCAACCAGATCGTGCACAAGTCGAACAACCGGCTCGATCACGACATGCAGCTCTGCGCCAAGTACAAGGTGCCGATGGTGATCTCCTCGCTCGGCGCACGCGAGGAGCTGAACCAGGCCGTGCACGGCTGGGGCGGCATCGTCTTCCACGACGTCATCAACCAGAAATTCGCGCACAAGGCGATCGAGAAGGGCGCCGACGGCCTGATCCTGGTCGCGGCCGGCGCCGGCGGCCATGCCGGCACCATCTCCCCGCTCGCCTTCGTCGCGGAGACGCGGAAGTGGTTCGACGGCCCGATCGCGCTGTCGGGCGCCATCGGCAACGGCAAGGCGATCCGTGCGGCGCGCATCCTAGGGGCCGACTTCGCCTATATCGGCTCGGCTTTCATCGCGACCAAGGAGGCCAACGCGGTCGAGAAGTACAAGGAGATGATCGCGGGCTCGACGGCCGACGACATCGTCTATTCCAACCTCTTCACCGGCGTGCACGGCAACTATCTGAAGCCCTCGATCCTCGCCGCCGGCATGGATCCGGAGAATCTTCCGACCTCCGATCCGTCCAAGATGAACTTCGGCACCGACGCCTCCGGCGAACGCGCCAAGCCGAAGGCCTGGAAGGAGATCTGGGGCTCGGGCCAGGGCATCGGCAGCATCGACAAGGTCGTCCCCGCCGCAGAACTGATCGCGCGCTTCAAGAAGGAATATGACGAGGCGATCGATCCCCCGTTGTGAGGGCAGTCGCTATGCCCCCCATCTACCGCGTCGAGGGCAATAGCGTCGTCACCAGCCCGGATGCCGCCGGTCCCTGGGACAGGCGCATGCAGCACGGCTCGGCGCCGGCATCGCTGGTGACGTGGGCGGCCGAGCGCATTCCGACGCCTGCTCCGATGGACATCGCGCGCGTCACCATCGATCTGATGCGCCCGGTGCCGGTGGCGCCGCTCACGATTGCGAGCGAAGTGCTGCGCGAGGGCCGCAAGATCCAGCTCTGCGAGATCAAGCTGCTCGCCGACGGCGTGCAGGTCGTCGGCGCCACAGTGCTCAAGGTGAGGCGCCAGGTGCAGGCGCTGCCGGACGAGGTCAAGGAGCTGCCGGTCACGTTGCCGTCGCCGGAGGACTCCCTGATCGAGGACGGTCACGCCGCCACCAGCCCATTCGTGCGTTCGGTCTCGATGCGCGCCGCGCGCGGCCGCTTCGGTCAGGCCGGTGCCGGCGCGATCTGGTTTCGCGTCGATCATCCGCTCATCGAAGGCGAAGCGATCTCGCAGGCCATGCGCGCCGTGGTCGCGGCCGATTTCTCCAACGGTACCGCCTCGACGCTCGATTTCCGCGCCTGGACCTACATCAATGCTGATCTCACCGTGAGCTTCGCGCGCCAGCCTGTCGGCGAGTGGATTTTGCTCGACGGCGACTCCTGGATCGGTCCCGATGGCGCAGGCCTTGCGATGTCGCGGCTGGCGGACCGGCAGGGCTATTTCGGCCGCGCGGTGCAGAGCCTCGTGATCGAGAAGCGGTGAAGGGCAAAAAGTCCGTGCGTCGTTCTCATTGTCATGCTCCGCGTAAGCGGGGCATCCAGTACGCCGCGGCCTCTCGATTCAATCTCTGCCGCCTCTGGAATACTGGATCGCCCGGTCTCCGCCGGGCGATGACATCGATCGTGTAAGAGCGACGTCGCGTATCGCGCGCTTGAACGGCAGGCTTCCGCCGCCGCGGAAGGGATGCCCGGTCGCGAGCTCTTGCTCGACGCACGCATCCTGCCAGTTCACATTGCGTAGAAGATCTTGATCTCCCACAGCACCACGATGATAGCCGTGATCAACGTGACCGCGGCGACTGCACTTTCCAGGGAAGCGACTCTCATCTTACTCTCCGCTTCCCAGCCCCATCAGCGGTCTAGGTGATTCCCCGATTCGCCGGCAATCGCGCGGGGCTCGGCGGCGTGCACTCCGTCGCGCGTTGTGGTGCCGGGGCCACAACGGCCCCGTAGAATCCCGGGTATCTACCCCACCATGCGGTCCCGACCGCTCCAGAAGCCCGCGCGCAGCACCTTCTTGTCGACCTTGCCGACGCCGGTCATGGGCAGCTGCTTGACGAACTGGATCTGCTTGGGCGCATGGGCCGAGCCTTTCCGGGTCTTGACCAGATTGATCAGCTCGTCCGGATCGGGCCTTGCGCCCTCGCGCGGCACGACGATGGCGGTGACGGCTTCGCCCCATTTCTCGTCGGGAATGCCGACGACCGCGACCATCGCGACATCGGCGTGCTGCGACAGCACGTCCTCGACCTCGCGCGGGAAGATGTTGAAGCCGCCCGAGACGATCATGTCCTTCTTGCGGTCGAGGATGAACATGTAGCCGCGCTCGTCCTGGCGCGCGATGTCGCCGGTGTGCACCCAGCCGTTCTTCAGCGTCTCGGCGGTGATGTCGGGCCGCTTCCAGTACTCCGCCATCACATGCGGGGCGCGCACGCAGATCTCGCCGGCCTCGCCCGTCTTCACTTCCTGGTCGTTGTCGTCGAGGATCCTGACCTCGCAGGCTGCGATCGGGAAGCCGCAGGACAAGAACAGCTCCGGCTGCTTGGGATCGTGATCCGCCTTGCGCAGCACCGAGACCGGATAGCATTCGGTCTGGCCGTAGAGCTGCGAGAACACTGGTCCGATGCGCTCGATGCCTTCGACCAGCCGGCTCGGCGACATCGCCGACGCCCCGTAGAGCACCAGCTCGAGCGAGGACAGGTCGGTCTTGTCAAGCGCCGGATGATCGAGCAGCACATAGATCATGGTCGGCACGAACAGCGTGAAGTTGATGCGCTCGCGCGCGATCGTGGCCAGCACGGCCTCGGGATCGAAACCCCTCAGCATGTGCACGGTGCCGCCGCGCATCAGGGTCGGCAGCACCTTCGTGCCGGCAACGTGGCTGATCGGCGCGACGGTGAGATAGCGTGCCGCGTCGGGGATCTCGAAATCGGCCAGGATCGCGGCGGCGGCTCCGGCATTCTCGCGGTGATAGCGCAGCGCACCCTTGGATTTGCCTGTCGTGCCGCCGGTGTAGTTCAGTGTGGACAGATCGTCGGCGCCGGCGAGGCACACCGGGCTGGCGTGTCCTGCGCTGTCGACGGCCGCGAGCAGATCGACACCATAGCCGGCCGGCCCCATCGTGAAGACCGCCTTCAGCCGGCTCGCCCTCGCGGAGAGCTCGCCGCCGCGGTCGCGGAAGGCGGCCGCATCGACCACCAGCATCTCGGCCTCGGAGTCCTCGAGTTGGAACAGCTGGTCCTCCAGCGATCCCAACGGATGCAGCCAGGTGATGCAGAGCCGCGACAATTGCGCGGCGACGCCGGCGCACCAGGTGTCGGCGCGGTTCGCGGTGAGGAAGGCGACGCGCGCGCCCGTCTGCAATCCGAGCCGCATGAACACGCCCTGGATGCGTCCGATCAGGTCGATCGTGCCTTGATAGCTCAGCGATCCCTCGGGCCAAGCGAAAGCGGTGCGGCCGGGATAGCGCGACAGTGCCCGCAGCGTCTGCGCGCAAGTCGGGGACGATGCGTGGAGCGGATCGGACATATGTTTCCTCGTTGCTTTGTCACCGGCTTCTGACGTGCCAATGTTGCCGACGACGCTAGCACAGAGACTGCGGGAGGAAACGACAAAGCCCGCGCGAGGGAGGCATGCGTGACGAGGAGATTTGCATGACATCCGATCGACTGCAACGCTTCGGCGATCGTCTCGCTCTGCCGCTGATCGCAGCGCCGATGTTCCTGGTGTCGGGCGTCGAGCTCATGGTCGCCGCCTGCCGGAGCGGGGTGATCGGCAGCTTCCCCACCGCGAATTGCCGCAGCACGGACCAGCTCGACGAATGGCTCATCGCGATCGAGACGCGGCTGCGTCAGCACGAGGACCAGACCGGCCGCAAGGCCGCGCCGCTCTGTCCGAACCTGATCGTGCACCGCTCGAACGCACGGCTCGAGCAGGATCTCGCAATGCTGCTGCGACACAAGCCGGAGATCGTCATCACGTCGGTGGGCTCACCGGCGCCGGTGTTGAAGCCGCTGCACGATGCAGGCGCGCTGGTGCTGGCGGACGTCGCTTCGATCCGCCACGCCGAGCGCGCGGCGGAAGCAGGGGCCGACGGGCTGGTGCTGCTCACCGCGGGTGCGGGCGGGCAGACCGGCTGGCTCAACCCGTTCGCCTTCGTCCGTGCGGTGCGCGCGTTCTACGACGGCATCATCGTCCTCGCGGGCGGCATCAGCGACGGCCGTGCGCTGAACGCGGCCGAAGTGCTCGGCTGCGATCTCGCCTATATGGGCACCAAGTTCATTGCGACGCGTGAGAGCACGGCGGATGAGCGTTACAAGCGGATGCTGGTCGAGAGCACTGCCGACGATATTCTTCTCACCACTGCGTTCACCGGCCTGCAGACCAGCATGCTCAGGCCCTCGATCGTGGCCGCCGGGCTCGACCCCGACGATTTGCCAGCGCGCGGCGCGATCAACATTGCTGAAGATATCGACGTCGCCGCGCGCGAGAATCGGCCGAAGCGCTGGCGCGATATCTGGAGCGGCGGACACTCCACCTCCGGGGTCACCGAGGTGCTCGCCGTCGACGATCTCGTGGCGCGGACGGTGGCCGAATATCGAGAGGCGAGCGTGCGCCTCTCTCCGTAGGATTGCGGAAAGGGCCGGGACCGGTTGCCCCGATCACAGTTAATCGAGCGCCTGCTCGAAATGCCCCACTTAACGGTGGATTAACCAACGCCCGCCAAGAATCCCCTCACGGCCGCCAATCAGGACCGAGAGGGACAGGCGATGGACTTCGATTATCTCAACAGCAAGACAGCCGCGACCTTGGACGAAATCCGCATCCGCGTCGCCCATGCGCTGGCCCGTCACCCGCTGTGCCGCAACGTGCGCTTTGACATTGTCAGCGTTCCCCGTACCCGCCGGGGCGGCAACTGGACAGTGACCCTGCAATCGGTCGAGCCGCGCGCGGTGTGGGAGGCCTCGGAGATCGTCTCGGACATCCAGGACGCCTACGATCTGGCCGCAGCCGCCTGATTTCGTTGGCTTTTTGCGCCGCGTGTCGTTGCAGGCATGCTGATTGTCGCAACGAAGGCACACTCAAGCCTTAATTCGTTCCTTTTTCACGGGCAACGTTGACAAACTCGTGAAGCGGCGGTTCCCGGAGAGACGTTTGTCCAAAGCCATCACCATCGTTGTGTTGACCTGCTTCCTCGTCCTCGGCGCTGCCACCACTGCCATCCTTGGCCGCGACAGCGTGCCCAGCGTCAGCGAAGAGATGATGTCGCAGGCGCCTCCGGCGAAGCCCCTTGCAACCAATCGCGCCGCCAAGGCCGACCGTCTGGTCCCGACCCTTGCCCTGGCTTCGGCCGCGATCGAGCCGGTCCAGGTGCCGGCCGACCGGCTTTCGCAGGCGCCCGTGCTGGCCGAGCCGCTGCGTCAGGCCTTCGCCGCCGCCACCCCGACCGATTTCCCGATGCCCAAGGAGCCGTTGAAGGCCGCGCCGGCGGTGTCCGACGCGCCCGCCGCGGCTGAGGTTCCCGCCGTCGAAGTTCCGGCCAAGCCGAAGGTTGTGGCCAAGCCGCAGCCGCAGAAACATTATACCTTGCTGTCCGACGCACAGATCTCCGGCATCAGGGATCGCCTGAAGCTCTCCTCGTCGCAGGAATATTACTGGCCTTCGGTCGAGACCGCCCTGCGCAACGTCGTCCGCAAGATTTCGGCCAACAAGCTCTCCAATCCGAACGCGCCGCCCAGCGCGCAGATCGATCCGAATTGCGACGAGGTCCAGCAGTTGAAGTCGGCCGCAATGCCGCTGCTGTTCCAACTGCGTGACGATCAGAAGGAAGAAGTGCGCAAGCTCGCCCGCCTGATCGGGCTCGAGAAGGTCGCGCAGCAGATCTGACGCGGCGGTTTCCTCCGGGAACCGCTCCTGCATCAGGAACATCTGGCAATCAACGTGCGTTGCTCGCTCCAAAGAGGGAGTGGATCAATGCGCGCCTCGACAGCCTATTTCGTCGGTGCCGGAACCATCATCGCAGCCATCGCCATTGGTCTCGGCGGTGGCATCGTCGCCGGCAACATCATGAATCCGGTCGCGTCCAAACAGGGCCCCGACACCAGCAAGGTGGCGCAGCGCGCCGCATCCGCTGGCGCGCCGGCAGCGACCAACGCGCCCTCGGAACGCGTCAATTATCTCACCGGCACGCAAATCTTCGGCGCGATCGCTGCGACGCCGGCGCAGGCCGAAGCAAAGCCTGATACGCAGCCCGCCCAGGCGAATGCCGAACCGACAGCGCCCCCGCCTTCACAAGCTGCCGCGGTCGAGCCGCCCAAGGAACAGTCCAAGGAACAGTCCAAGGAACAGACGAAGGAACAATCCAGGCCGGCAGTCGCATCGTTACCAAAAGCCGCAAAACCTGCCGAGCAGCAGGCTTCGACCGATCCGGTCTCTTCACCTGACAACGCCTATGCCAAGGCGAAAGATTCCGACGTGAAGCGCGCTGCGTCGGAGCGGCGACGGATGGAGCGTCGCGAGCGCTGGACGGAGCGCCGCCACTACGATTCCCGCGAGCAGCGCGGTATGCGTGACCGCACCGACTGGGACGACGTCGCGCGCAACATCCGCGAAGATACCGAGGCGCGCGATTACGCCAGCCGGCCGCGCGGCGGCTTCCCGCAGATCAGGCTGTTCGGGCCCGACGACGATTAGCGCTTGGCCCCGCGATCGTGGCCGTCATGAGGGAAGGCGCGCGCTCATTGTGGCGCCGCCGTCACCTCATTCCCGCGCGCCGCAATCCTTCCAGATAATGCGAACGATCCTCGTCGCGCAGCATCGGCAGCTCGCGCGTGATCCAGGCGAGCGAGACCTCGGGCTGGGCGCGGCGCAGACCTTCCAGGGCGGACGCTGCGAGCGCCGGATCTCCCGACATCCCGGCCGCCGCCGTCAGCACGCGGTGCGCGCCGACGAAATCGCCGCGCTGCCGCATCGACTCCCGCGCCATCTGCACGGCTCCCTCGTAGTCGCGGCCGACGAAGCGGGCATAGGCCGCAACCCCGCAATAGATCGCCGCGAGCGGGTCGCGCGGGCTCAGCCGCAGCGCACGGCGCGCGGCGGCATCGCCATCCTGCCACCGTCCGGCGTAGCACAGTGTCACGCCGTAAAAGGCATGCGCCATCGCGAAGTTCGGATTGAGTCGCAAGACCAGCTCGAATTCGGCCAGCGCGTCGTCGAAGCGGCGGCGGAACAGATAGGCGTAGGCGAGGCCGTGATGGGCGAAGGCGTCCTCGCGATCGGCCTCCACGGCAGCAAGCGCCGCGCGCTCGGCAACCGGCACGGTCGCAGCCATGTCGGCCCAGCCCATATGCGCGCCGAAGATGTGGCTGGTTGCGAGCAGGCCCAGCGCCTTGCCGTAGGCGGGATCGATCGCGACGGCCTTTTCCAGCAGCGCTTGCGCGACGGCGTTGTCCTCGCGCGTGATGCGCCAGTGATGCGATAATGCGCGCATCACGAGGTCCCAGGCGTCGAGACTCCCCGGCGGCTTCTGCTGGGCGCGAAAGCTTTCGGCGGCATAGAGCTGCGGCTCGATCGCGGCGACGATCGCCTCGGTGATCTCGTCCTGCACGGCGAAGATGTCAGCGAGCTCGCGGTCGTAGCGCTCGGCCCAGAGATGGCTGCCGGTCGAGACATCGTTGAGCTGGGCCGAGATGCGCACCCGCTCGCCGCTCCGCCGCACGCTGCCTTCCACCACGTAGCGTACGCCGAGCTCGCGCGCGACCTCGCTGATGTGCACGGCGCGGCCCTTGTAGACGAAGGATGAGTTGCGCGCGATGACGAAGAACCAGCGCAGCTTCGACAGCGCGGTGATGATGTCCTCGCTGATGCCGTCGGAGAAATAGTCCTGCCCGGCCTCGCCGCTCATATTGGTGAATGGCAGCACGGCGATCGCAGGCCGCTCGGGAAGCGTGAGCGCCGCGCTCTGCACCCATGCGGTGCGGCCGGCTGTCGGCGCGGTCGCTTCACCCGTCGCGCCATCCTTGGCCTCGACATCGCCGACGAAGCGAAACCCCTTGCGGGCGATGGTTCGGATCAGCGCCTGGCTGGCGCCGCTGTCGCCGACCGCCTTGCGCGCCGCGTTGATCCGGCTGGTCAGGGTGGATTCGGAGACGCTGCGTCCGTGCCAGATCTTGTCGATCAACTCGTCCTTGCTGACCACCCGGTCGCGGTTCTGCATGAGGTGGACGACGAGATCGAAAACCTGCGGCTCCACGGCAATTGGAACCTGCTCGCGGCTCAGCTCGCGCCGATCGGTATCGAGAAGATGGTCCCGGAACAGAAACTGCACGTCGAAAACTCGGGCCTCATGACGAAACAGGCAGGCAATGCGACAAAATGAAATTTGGGTCGAAAACAATGGGTCTGCCGAGAGGGATGCTTGGTTCACTGCGATTGCGTGAGGGCAGCCATGCTGTTTGCGGAGAGAATGCAACCATGACGAGCGCCGGTTTCAGGCCCGCGGATGGAATGTAGCCCGGATGAGCGAAGCGACATCCGCGACGGGGTGCCCCGCTACGCAGACGCCGCTCCGTCATTGCGATGCAATCATCCGTCATCCTGAGGTGCGAGACACGCGGCGCAAAGCGCTGCGTGGAGAGCCTCGAAGGATGAACGGCGCACGATGCGCCCGGGCTGCGCATCCTTCGAGGCCTTCGCTTCGCTCCGGCACCTCAGGATGACGCTCCATGAAGAGACGCAAGCCGCAATGTCGGCGGGACGAATGTGTGGCGAAACTGCGAATGTCCATTGCCGAGCTGCACGGCCTGCGTAAGCTATCGCCCACACAGAACATCAACCATAAAGAAACGCCCCATGCCCGCCTTCCCAGCCTCCACCACCGTGCTCGATTCCATGCTGTTCCGCGACGCCTTCGGCACGCCCGGGATGCGGGAGGTGTTCTCCGACGTCGCGCTGGTCGCGCGCTATGCCGAGGTCGAGGTGGCGCTGGCGAAGGCAGAGGCGAAGTGTGGTGTGATCCCGCAGGAGGCGGCCGAGGCGATCGCGGCACGGACGGACGTTTCCGCGCTCGATTTCGATCTGCTCAGGCGGGAGACAGACATCGTCGGCTACCCCATCCTGCCCTTGGTGCATCAGATGGTGAAGCAGTGCGGCGAGGCCGGCCGCTACGTGCATTGGGGCGCGACCACGCAGGACATCATGGATACCGCCGTGGTGCTGCAATTGCGCGCCGCGCTGGAGATCGTCGAACGCGACATCGCCGAGCTGCGCCGGATCCTCGTTGATCTCTCGAAACGCCATCGTGACACGCCGATGGCGGGCCGCACCCACCTCCAGCAGGCGTTGCCGGTCACCTTCGGCTACAAGACCGCGATCTGGCTCGCCATGTTCGATCGTCACGCCGAGCGGCTGGCGCAGTTGAAGCCGCGGGTGCTGGTCGGCCAGTTCGCCGGCGCTGCCGGTACGCTGGCCTCGCTCGGCGACAAGGGTTTCGAGGTGCAGGAGGCCCTGTGCGCCGAGCTGAAGCTCGGCGTTCCCGCATCGACCTGGCACGTCGCACGCGACGGGTTCGCCGAAGCCGTGAACTTTCTCGCACTCGTCACCGGCTCGCTCGGCAAGATCGCGCTCGACATCATGATCATGGCCTCGACCGAGTTCGCCGAGGTCTACGAGCCGTTCGTCAAGGGGCGCGGCGCCTCCTCGACCATGCCGCAGAAGCGCAACCCGATCTCGTCGGAGCTGATGCTGGCGGCGTCCAAGGCGGTGCGCCAGCACGCCGGCCTGATGCTGGATGCGATGGTGCAGGATTTCGAGCGCGCCACGGGTCCCTGGCACGCCGAATGGATGGCGATTCCCGAAAGCTTCGTGCTGACTGCCGGCGCGCTGCACCAGGCGAAGTTCGCACTCGCGGGCCTCATCGTGGACGAGGCGAGGATGAGCGACAACCTCGCCATCAGCCGCGGCCTGATCGTGGCCGAAGCGGTCATGATGGGGCTCGCGCCGCAGCTCGGGCGGCAGGAGGCCCACGACGTGGTCTATGACGCCTGCCGTCAGGCCAACGAGAAGGGCACGAGCCTGGCCGATGCGCTGTCCGCGGACGCGCGGATCACGAGCCGCATCGATCGTGCCACAATCGAGGCGCTGACCTCACCGAAAAATTACCTCGGGCTCGCGCCCGCCATGGTCGACCGGGTGCTGAAATCGGCAACGCGTTGAAAACCAAAATGCGCAAAACTGCGTATCTTCTCGGTGTCGCAAGGTGCTCGCGCACTTGCGCCTCGTGATGCTAGACTTAGATTGAACGAGAGACTTCGGCAGAGGACCCCGCATGACCGATCACCGCAATTCCACCGCTCCCATCGATCCCGTAAAGCTCGACCGGCTGGCCGAGGTGGCGGTGAAGGTGGGCCTGGGCTTGCGGCCGGGACAGGATCTGCTTCTGACGGCGCCTGCGATCGCTCTGCCGCTGGTGCGGCGGATCGCCGTGCATGCCTACAAGGCCGGTGCCGGTATCGTGACGCCGATCCTGTCGGACGAGGAGATGACGCTGGCGCGCTATCGCCACGGCCACGACAACAGCTTCGATCGCGCCGCCAACTGGCTCTACGAGGGCATGGCCAAGGCGTTCTCGGACAACACCGCGCGGCTCGCCATCGTCGGCGACAATCCGATGCTGTTGTCGGGCGAGGATCCTTCCAAGGTGGCGCGCGCCAGCAAGGCCAACTCGATGGCTTACCAGCCGGCGCTGGAGAAGATCGTCAATTTCGACACCAACTGGAACATCATTGCCTATCCCAGCCCGTCCTGGGCGAAGCAGGTGTTCCCCAACGATCCCGAGGACATTGCGGTCGGCAAGCTCGCGGACGCGATCTTCGCGGCTTCGCGCGTCGACCGCGAGGACGCAATGGGCAATTGGGCGAGCCACAATGCGGTGCTGCGCGAGCGCACCAACTGGCTCAACGGCCAGCGCTTTCGCGCTCTGCAGTACAGCGGTCCGGGCACCGACCTCACCATCGGTCTCGCAGATGGCCATGAATGGGAAGGCGGCGCCTCGCTCTCCAAGAACGGCATCAGCTGCAACGCCAACATCCCGACCGAAGAGGTCTTCACCACGCCGCATTGCCGCCGCGTCTACGGCCATGTCGTGAGCTCGAAGCCGCTGTCCTACCAGGGCACGCTGATCGACAACATCGCGGTGCGCTTCGAGGACGGCAAGATCGTGGACGCCAAGGCCTCGCGCGGCGCGGAGGTGCTGAACAAGGTGCTCGACACCGACGAGGGCGCGCGTCGGCTCGGCGAAGTGGCGCTGGTGCCGCATTCCTCGCCGATCTCGCAAAGCGGGCTGTTGTTCTACAACACGCTGTTCGACGAGAACGCGGCGTCTCACATCGCGCTAGGCCAGTGCTATTCGAAATGCTTCGTCAACGGCGCGCAGCTCACCCCGCAGCAGATCGCCGCACAAGGCGGCAACCAGAGCCTGATCCATATCGACTGGATGATCGGCTCGGCCGAGACCGATATCGACGGCATCTTGCCCGACGGCAGCAAGGTCCCCGTGTTCCGCAAGGGCGAGTGGGTGAAGTAACGCCGCTGCCCGTCGTACCCGGGCCGGGACAAGCCCGGCCGTGACGGTGCAGGCACATAAAATCCATGTGCGATCGTCGAGCGCGTTCACGCCGCCGCGTTGCGCAGGATTGGATTGCTGTCGATGCTGAAGCGGTTGAACAGCGTCGTGAACGGGCTGCCGTCGGTGGCCCGTACGATGGCGTCGGAAGCCGCAATCGCCTCGTAGAGCGCGGCGACTGGATCGTCCGCCTCGCCCAGGTCGAGGCGCTTGCGGATCTCCTCGCGCGCCTCGTTGATGTCGTCCTCGTTCTCGAGCGTCGCCTCCAGCGCCTCCGCCGCGCGCCGCATCTCCTGGAGGTCGCCGCCGCCTGAAAATTTGAGGATGTCGAGCCAATAGGGGCGGGTAACGACCAGCTGGATGAATGCCTCGAAACTGTCCGCGACGATGCCTGCGCGGCCCTCAGATGAGACGTAGAGCACATCCTGCGACGGTAGCAGGACGAACGCGCCGCCGTTGCCGTCGCTGCCGATCTGCCGGGGATTCTCGACGCCGTCGATGGTGAACCAGGGCTCCTCGTCCGGCACGAGGGAGACATCGAGACTGGCGAGCCGGGCGAGGACCGCGCGATCGGCTGTCACAACCTCGGGCGTGAGGGGCATCGGCATGGCTCCGTTGTGGTGCTTCCGCGCACTTTGTCGCACCCCAGAAAGGATGGGTTCATGTGCGCGATTTTGCAGGGAAATCGCGACGTTAACCGCGTTGGGCCTGCAACTTCCGGCTGATTTTCGAGGCCCGCGTAAGAAAGAATTAAGAACAGGTGACTAGCGTTCCCGCCATCTTCGAAACAATCCGGGCCGAGACCCGGCCATACTTATTATATCCCCTGGGGAAAAAGATGTCGCGCTCATTGATTGAAATCGGTAGTTGCAATGTGGACCTCGAGTTGCGGCCGATCGAGCCGTCCTGGATCATCGAGGGCAACCCGGTATCGCGCTCGCACATCCTGTCCACCAGCGCCGACGGCACCGCCTCGACCATCATCTGGCACTGCACCGAAGGGCGCTTCAACTGGTACTACGATATCGACGAGACGATCATGATCATGGAAGGATCGATCGTGCTCGAAAGCGAGGGCATGCCGCCGAAGCGCTACGGCCCCGGCGACGTCATCTTCTTCCGCGACGGCGCGCATGCCAAATGGCATGTCGAAGGCTACGTCAAGAAGATCGCCTTCTGCCGCAAGACCAATCCCGTGATGATCGGCTTCCTGATCCGGGTCGTGAACAAGCTCAAGAAGACCTTCGCCTTTACCGGTGAGCGCCGTCCGGCCTCGCTGATGGGCGCCGGCTAGAGCTCTCATAAGGTTTGAAGGACGCTTCCCAGCGGCCACGACGAAGAGGGGGCGGGATCACATCCCGGCCCCTTTTCTCGTCATGACGGCAGCTCGAGCCGGTAGACATCCGTTGCGGTCTGCGAGAACAGGGCCGTCTTTTCGGCCTCGCTCAGCGGCGCGGCGATCCGCTTGAAAGCGTTGAAGATCACCTGGTAGCTGCACTGGCCCTTGTCCGGCGGAAAATTGCTCTCGAACATCGCGCGCCTGGGCCCGAACGCCTCGATGCAGGTCTCGACATAGGGGCGCCACGCTGCGGCGAGCTCCTCCGACGATGGCGGCCTCTCGCGCAAATGGAAGTCGTAGCCGAGCAGGCACATCGCGAGCCCGCCGAGCTTCACCACCACGTTCTCGCATTTGGCGATGTCCTGGATCGAGGCGCGCCATTGTCGAAACACCTCCTCGCGCCGTCCTGCGAAGCGACCTATCCCGGCGGGGCCGCCGCAATGGTCGAGCACGATCCTGGTGTCGGGGAAGGCGCGCGCCAGCGCGGCGAGCTCGCCGATCTGCGGATGGAATAGCCAGGCATCGAAGCTGAGGTTCAGCGGCGCGAGGCAGGCAAATCCCCTGCGGAAGGCCGGGTCCTGCAACACTCCCTTCGGCCGGTTCGCATACATGCCCGCGACGACGGGGTCCTCGTCCCAGGCCGAGGAATGCCTGATGCCGCGGAAGCGGCCGTTGCCGGCCGCGATTTCGGCCTCCAGCACGCCCTTTGCGGCCTCGCCCAGCAACAGATTGGCGTGGCTGACGATGCCGGCGCAGATCGCGGCCTTGCCGTAGCCTCCGCTCGCGCTCATCGCGGCGACGCCGTTGGCGAACTCGACCTCGCCGACGGGCCGGAATGCTTCCGGCCCATGTGCGCGATACATCGAGCGGCAATCGACATAGACGGTGGCGATGACGTTGTGGCCCGAGGCGATGTCATCAGCCATCTCCTCGATCAGATAGCGGTGCCCGCGATTCCACAGATGATGATGGGGATCGACGATCGGCCGCGAGGGATCAATGACCTCCTCCTGATGCAGCGCGAGCCAGTCCTCGCGCGGCTCGACGAACAGCCCGCTCGTGTTGGCGGGCACACTGCTTGCAGCCATCGACGTTCGCTCCCTCATGTTATTGTGAGGGGAGCTTAGCACCTCGTTCTCACGCACAGCAGCGCGCGTTGTTCAGAGCACCATAGCAGCGGCGAAGGAGGTGCACTCCCTCCCCCGCAAGCGGGAGAGGTTGCAACGAGCCCGGAGCTGGCACGGTCGATCTTAGTTCTTCCGCCGCTTCGCCTTCACATGGACCACCAACCGCCAATCTGCCGCTGCGACAGGCTTGACCTCGCCGAGCCAATGGAAGGAATCTTCAGTGATCTCCGCAAAACTCCAGCGCGTCAGTTCGCCGGTCTCGGTCGCTCCCTCCTGCACGATGTCCTGCCCACGTGGACGGCCGATCTGCTGGCGGAACACGCAGCGCGCGGGATCGAACCAGCAGATCCGCCACGCGGACATGGTGGGATCGTAGACCCGCAATGTCGTGCCGTACCAATTGCCGGCGATTGGAAAGGCCGGCGCGCCCGCGGGCCGTGGAATGATCCAGACGTCCTGGACGGCACGGCCCTCCAGCACCCAGCCGAAATGGATTTCGCCGGGCGCGATGTGTTTCGTTCCGTCGGGCCCATGGGCGGTGATCTCGGCATCCCAGTCGCCGACGAAGCGGCCGTAAAGCTGCAGGGCCGCGGCATGCTCCGCATTCGGACCATCGGCGTGCAACAATCCCGCAAAATCAGACATGTCGATCTCCTCTCGTGAGGAGATCTGCACCGCCGGGCAGCAGAAGGCTTGGAGAAAATTGCGCCTCAGACCCCGTCGAGGATGATCACCGTCGGCTTCGACGGCAGTGCATCCCGCGATATCCGGAAAGACCGTCCGGTGCGGCGGTCGATCTCGAACTCTTGGCCGATCCGCTGCATGAAGTCGTCGAGCGGGGTGGCGAAGCGGTGCATCGGCAGCACCACCGAGGCGCGCAGGCGCTTGGTGATCTCGGAGATGCCGCCCAGCGACATGGTGTAGGTGCCGTCGATCGGCACCATCACGATATCGAGCCGCCCGATCTGGGCGAAGTGGCTGTCGTCGAGCTTGTGGTGGAGGTGGCCGAGATGACCGATGCAGAGGCCCGCGACCTCGAAGATGAAGATCGAATTGCCGTCGCGGATCATGTCGGCGCCGGCATCGTCGCCGAAATAGCGGCGGATGTCGGTGGTGACGTTGCGGATGAAGGTGTCACTGATGCGCTCCGACACGATCGCCGGCTTGCCGTCATCGCTCCAGCCGTGCAGCACGTGACGAATGCGTTTGTCGGGAAACAGCGAGTAGTGCGTGCTATGGGCCCGGTTCATGGTCACGACGTCGGGGAGCCGTCCCACCTGATAAGCGCCGCTGTAATCGGTCGCAATGCGCAAGCCGCCGGGCGTGTCGATGAAATAAGTGGAGTGGCCGGCATAGGTGATCTCGACCTCCGATGCGGTCGCCGCCTGCCGGAATGCCACGGGCATGGCCCGCGGGGCCGCGTTGGCCATCGCCAGGCATTCGCTGCGCTGAGGCTGCTGGGCGAGGGCAGGGGTCAGGAATGCGCCGCACAGCGCCAGAGCCGCCGAAACCAGTCGCCGCATGGATCCGTCCCCGATGACTTCACGACGAAGTCTAGAGCATTTTCGGTTCTGATTGAATCAGAACCGAAGCTCTAGATTCTTGTTTTGACGCGTTTTCTTCACGCGAACCGGTGTCCA
>NZ_LFJB01000145.1:0-1796 GCF_006658625.1 Bradyrhizobium sp. UNPF46 | reverse complement strand
CATTCGACGCGGTCGACCTTCACCACCTTGCCGCCGGAGGTCCAGCTCGCCGGCTCCTTGCGCGGCACGTAATCGGTGTTCTTGACATAGATCGCCTTGACGCCGGGCTGGAATTCCGACGCCACGAACTTGAAGGGACCTGAGCCGATCTGCTCGGGAATCTGCTTGTCCACGGGCGTCTCGGCGAGACGCTTCGGCATCATGAAAGCAACACGCGAGGACGGCTTGCCAATCGATTCCAGCACCAGCGCGTAAGGCTCCTTCAGCTTCAGCGTGATGGTTTTGGGGTCGGTCGCCTCGATGCTCGCGGTGAAATCCATGAGCTTCTGGCCCATGCCGTCGACGGCCGCCCAGCGCTTCAGCGAAGCGACGCAGTCTTCCGCCGTCACCGGCGCGCCGTCATGCCACTTCAGCCCGTCGCGCAGGGTGAAGGTGTAGGTCAGCTTGTCGTCGGAGATTGTCCAGTCCGCCATCTGCGGCTGGACCTTGAAATTCGAATCGGTCGCGATGAGTGTGTCGTAGACCATGTAGCCGTGGTCACGTGTGATGTAGGCCGTGGTGAAGATCGGATCGAGGATCCGCAGATCCGAATGCATCACCGCGCTGATGGTCTTGCCTGCGGCAAGAACCGGCGAGGCCAGTGCCGAAAGCGCCACGGCCGAAAGCGCGAGTTTGGAGGCGAACGCGAGACGCCCCCGACGCATGAATTGGAACATTGACGTTCTCCTGGCGACCGGCTGGCGGGCGGCGCCGCCGGTGACGACGGCGCCGCGTATGGTTTGGCGTGGAAGGCGCGCGAGGCGCCTTCCTTGTGACGATTGGTCTTACTCCGACTTGTCGACGTTCCAGAACAGCGGCGTCGCCGGGCCGTCGAGCACGCCGGCCAGCGATTTGCGCCAGCCGCTCGGCGTCTGGTACTGCCCGAGCGGGATATAGATCACCTGCTCATAGGCTTCCTTCTGGATGTCGGCGGCGATCTTCTTCTGCTCGTCGAGCGAGGGCGCGCGGACGAAGGCGTCCTTGAGCTGCTCGATCTTGGGATCGTCTGCCCAGCCGAACCAGCCGCCCTTCTTGCCCTGGCCGCCGATCGAGAGATTGGCGATCGGGTTCGACACGTCGGGCGCGACCCAGTTGGTGAAGAACATGTTCCAGCCGCCCTCCTTCGGAGGCTTCTGGCTGGCGCGGCGGCTCACCACCGTCTGCCAGTCGGTCGCCTGCAGGTCGACCTTGAAGCCGGCCTCACGCAGCAGCTGGGCGGCAACGATCGGTTGCGCCTTGAGCGTCGTGACGTCGCCGGGCGCCATGATCACGATCGGGGTGCCGTCATAGCCGGACTCAGCCAGCGCCTTCTTGGCTTCGGCCATGCCATTGCCCTTCGTCAGCGTCTCGGCGCCGACCTCGGTCGCAAAGGGCGTATCGCAGATGAAGAACGCGCCGCAGATCTTCTGATACTTGGGATTGCCGACCAGCGCGTCGAGCACGTCCTTCTGGTTCATGGCCAGCAAGGCAGCACGTCGCACCTTCACGTTGTCAAACGGCGGATAAAGGAAGTTCATCCGGCCGAGCGTCTGATAGCCGAACTTGTTCAGGACCTCGATGGTGAGTTCCTTGTTCGTTTCCAGCACCGGCATCATGTCGTACGGCAGGTTCTCCATGAAGTCGATGTCGCCCGACTGCAGCGCGTTCACCGCGGTCTGCGAGTCCGGCATGGTGATCCATTCGACGCGGTCGACCTTCACCACCTTGCCGCCGGAGGTCCAGCTCGCCGGCTCCTTGCGCGGCACGTAATCGGTGTT
>NZ_LFJB01000139.1:0-2605 GCF_006658625.1 Bradyrhizobium sp. UNPF46 | reverse complement strand
CCCTGCCCGCACCTCTCGTGCCGACGCTGCCGCGTCCACCGCAACCCCGGCTCGCGAACAAGACGACCACAAGTCGCCCCTCTTGGTGAGCCGGGATGAGCGACACATACGCCGAAACCGAATTTCGGTAAAGTGGAATATTTTTGGCGGAGAGGATTGACAGAGGGCGACACAGGCACGGTTGCGTAGCCCGGGCCGCGATCCACGCGCGCCCCCGCGACGCTCATCGCAACCGATAGCTCGAATGGCAGGAGACGCAGTTCTGGGTGACGTGCGACAGGGCCGCCATCGTCCCGGCGCGGTCCTGCGTCATCGCGACCTTGGCGAGCCCGCTCGCCGCCGTATGCATCGAAAGGCCGATACCGCGCATAGCCTCGGGCATATAGGCCTCCATCATCTCTTCCATCGTCATCGGCTTCGGGGATTTATTCCCGGGAGGACGGCTGACCTGCTGCAGCGACGGCGGCCTGCATCCTGCCGCCGACGGCGAATCCAGCCCCAGGCGCTCGGTGGCGGCTTTCGAGGCCGCGGCGTAGTCGTCCCTGGCAAGGGCATCGACGATCTCGTTCAGCGTCTGCAGGTGATCGCGCATATTGCCGAGGAAATGGGTCTGCATATCAGGCGGAAACTGCACCATCTCGCGCGCGTCCTTGACGGCATTGCCATGGGACATGTGGGAGTTCATGGCCTGATCTTGACCTTGGCTCTGTCCAGCCTGCATCTGATGATGCATGCCGGAATGGTTGGAGGTCTCGGCCGACGCAACGGCAGCCATCGCCAGGATTGCAGCGCCGCCCGATGCGGCTTTCGTCCAGCACGACAACATGATCGATCCCTTCCGTCGCCAGGCGCCCCTCCTCCTTCTAAACGGCCGTCCGCCGACGGCGTATGATTGCGATCATACCGCGCTTCTCAAGATGCGGATTTGTCCCTTGCCCCGTTCGATCTCACCGTCGGCGGCCATCGCCGCCAGCGTGCGATAGAGGGCTTCGTGCGCCAGCCCGAGCTCCGCTGCGAGATCCTTCAACGTTCCGCGCAGCGTCACGCTCCGCCCCTTGGCGTCGGCGTTGACCGTCAGATAGTGCCTGACGCGATCACGAGCCGAGTGGATGTTGCGACGTTCGAGCCGGGTTCGCAGCGTCATGACCTGGCGTGCGAGCATCGCCGAGAAAGCCAGCAGCAGCTTCGGGTCGCGTTCCAGTTCGGCGAGCAGAGCTGACTTCGGGTACAGCCGCACGGTCGCTTCGCTCGAGGCAATGGCGTCGCAGTGGTAGGCTGACGAGAACAGTGACGCCTCCGCCAGCACGTCGCCGGGCGCGGCAAGCTGCAGAACAGCCTCTCGGCCAGAGCGATCGAGCCGCACCAGCCGGATCCTGCCCTTGACGACCTCGTAAAGTCCGGCCGGTCTCGCGCCGGCTCGAAACAAATTCTGCCCCGCCTTCAGCGAGCGCTCCGACGCGGAAGCCGCGATGTTCGCCGAAATCCAATCGATCTGATGCATGGGTCATCCCGGCTGACGGACCCCAGTGGTGAATATTGGGGCAATACGGTTTACACGGCCAATGATGAGCCATGCGATCCCTTTTGCCAATTGAAGGGGCCGCGCGCCCAAATCAGGTTCGGCGCGACGCGAGACCGGCCAACCTTTCCAAGATTTCATGGAGGTCAAACCCAGTTGATTTGATTCTGCCGCCCACGGGTGAGACTTCTGTCGCGCCGGCTGCCTGATTGGGGATCCGGAGATTGCGATGGATGGAGCTGTCATCGATGCCGCAATTCGATCGTGAGCTCGTGTTCACCATGAGGACGGTCCTCGAGGAGGCCATGACCAAGGTGCCTTCCGAGCTGGTGACGATATCAACGAAGGCGTTCCTCGCCGAATGCATTCTCAAGGCAGCTGCGCAGGGATACACCAACTACGCCGATCTGCTCACCGCTGCGACCGATCACATCCAGACGATTGCCTCGATGTTCTCCTGAAAGCCCGGTTTGATCTGCCGGCCGGCAGCTCAGCACCGGGCAATCGGTCTGGTCTCCGGCCTCGAACTCCATCAGGCTGGGCGCAGGGCCGACCGTCTCAGATCGAACATCGGGAGTGTTCGCTGCGCGGCAACTCGGATCCCGGAGCGGTTTGACTGTGGTCATGCAGATGCTATTGAAATCACTATCATGCGCCACTTGAACACGACCGAACTGGAGCGGCAGGCCAAGGAGGTGGCTGCGCTGATGCGCATGTTCGCAAATGAGCACCGCCTGCTCATCCTTTGCAGGCTGGTGGAATATGGCGAGGTTGCCGCCAGTGCTCTGGCCGAAGACGTCGGCCTTTCCGCCTCGGCACTATCCCAACACCTCGCGAAGCTGAAGGCAGAGGGCGTCGTCGCTGCCCGACGCGACGGGCAAACGATGTGGTATCGCATCGCAGACCGGCGGGTCGAAGAGCTGTTTTCGAGCTTGCACCGGCTCTTCTGTCGTCCCCGCAAACGATGAGCTTGCCTCCCATGCCTCGGGAAACGGGGCCCCCCTAAAGCGCGATGAGATTTGGATGAATCGTCATCGCGCTTTAGGTTGTTGTTTGCGCATGATCTTTCCGGAAAACCGCTTCGCA
>NZ_LFJB01000028.1:0-2672 GCF_006658625.1 Bradyrhizobium sp. UNPF46 | reverse complement strand
CGAGCGGATCATGAAGCTGTCGTAGGTATATTCGGCAACCTGCCACCACAGATATTCGTCGGAGCGGTAGGCCTGCATCGCGTCGAACTGAACATCGATCACCACCAATTGCTTACGGTGAAAGCGTCTCGAAGTCGAACCCCGCCCGCCCCCTCCTGCAACTGACGAAAGGAACGCTGAACTCGCCCGACTTTTCGGGCACGGTATACTCGCCTTCATCAGGCGAGGATAGCCTCCCAGAGGGCGCCTCTTGAAACTGCGCCCAGACCTTGAGGCGAGATTTCGCGGCGCAATCTCCTTTGATTTTGACTTGAAAATCGGAGAAGGTACCGCAGCCTGGAAGCTCTACTAGGGTCGCAGTAACTTTCCCCTTGCAATCGGCCACCACGCGCCCAATCTTGGCCGATTGGTGAGCGGCTTTCGTATTTGACGTAGCAGCAGCCCCCCGCTCGATTTCGGCAAACTTGCTTGGCGGCGGCACGTTTCGCCAAGAGCGTCTCAGGATTTCCTCGCATTCGGCCTGGCTTCCTCCCACCTTCTCGTAGAAGAATTTGCCGGACTTTTTCTGTCGGGCCGAACAACTTCGGCGGACATACTCTGGGGAGCCGGGCTTCACCTCCCTTGGATCGTTCTCAGGAGCAAAACAATATCCATAAGGACAGATTTCACCTCGGGAAGAACTCTCTGGCGGGACAGTCTGTTGAGAGGCGGGGGGAACAGCGCGCGGAGAATCGAGACCGTCCTCCTTTCGATCCTTCATTTTAGCGATGGCGAGCGCATCTTCGTAGGGGATGCAACCAGCAGGTCCGCCCAGTGATGGATCTGCTGTGTTCGTGATCAATCTTGAACAAAAGAACACCCGCTTCTCGCGCTGACATTCGCGAAGCGTAGGATAAAGCTTGACCCTCTCGCTCTCCCGCACCCAAGAATTATCGGAATACTGTACACACCGATCAGCGCGGGCATCGACGACAGAGAACAACAGCGAAGCCAGCAGACAAAGAATGGCTGATGAACGCATGCTTATCCCTTCTCGCAGTATCCATGGAAAGTGGCCTGCGACCGTCCCAACGCGGTGTGAGATCGTCGGAACGTCCAGCACTCGGAGGGCTTCAGGTTAAACTGGTAGATTAAGGTGTCCCGGACAACGCGAAGATAAACTTGAACCTCGTCCCCGCGAATATACGCCCTGCATGCACCTTGTGAGCTTCCTGTGAACCGATCAACAAGCAAACGGTAATCATCAGTAGGGCATTCAACTTCTTGAGGACCCAACTGCAGTCGCACAAGATCACGCTCGATACGAAAAGTTACGTCATCAACATTGTCAATGACCTCCGGCACACCACACACTTCAAAATTATCGTCATCACATGCTGCTCGGAGCACTAAATCATATTCCATCTTGACAACCACAGAAGCCGACGTCCTCGGCGCTGCAATTCCCGGCGTGCTCTGCTCACCGCCTCGCGCGGGGATCGAGTCTGGAGAGGATGTCGAATTGTCGCGCGAAGAGAGGAATCCAATAAACACAACGAGGGCGATACAGCCTGAGCAAAAGATCATCAGGTGACGTCGTTTGTCGGACATTTGAAGTCGGCCCGAGTCCGACGCAAGAGGAGATCGGGAAGCTGCTGAAGCATCGCGCGATCCTTCGCGCGCTGTATCGTCGTCAATCTGGGAAATCTTCGTCTGGCGAACGAGCCGCTGCAATTCGTACTCCAGCGCGATCTGAGCCATGTCGACTGCAATATTCACTTTATTGTCTGCGATAGATGCGGCGGTCTCGCTACTCACAACGTCCACTATGCCTTCCGCGATAGGATCAGAACTTGCTTGGCGCGACACCGCAGGCAACTCCATCCCCCTATTGACTGAGGAGGTTGCGTCCGGCTTAAAAATTACATAACCAAAAGCTCCTAACGCCGTTACCAGGGCGGCGATGACGAGGATTGGGCTGATAGCGCCTAGTACAGCGCCTCCGACTGCGACAACTGGGGCACCGAGCGCCCACATCAGCGCCAATCGGTAGTCAGTTCTCATCTTCCAAATGCCCCCTATGCCTGCATCACGCCTACTGCGCCGCCATAAGCACGCCCAATGACTGTCGAGATGAGAGCCGCTATTTCACCGGTTTGAGACTTCTGGAAGCTCATCGGCGCGACACTTCTTTGGCCAAAGCCTAGCAGCTCACAATATCCTTCAGCTCGCCGCAAGAGTTCGGGAATTGGCAGCAAGTGATGACGGTGCACTGCGTCGGCTCGTCTGCTTCCATTTGCTAGGAGCCAACAATAACCACCTTCCGCAATGCGCCCTGGACCCGCCGGGAGTGAAAATCTCACGGCCCTCCGACGAATTGAACTCCGAGGTTAGTATTTCGGATAACGCGATTATTGAAGTTGATACTGTTTTGCCGGACGTGTCAAACTGCATCGCAGGCCATGACTCGGTCATTGATAGCCGTGAACGCGCGATGATCGTTTACCCGCTTGACTGTCTCAACTGTCGATATTGGCAGCGTCCGCTATAGTCTGGGCAACATGCTGTCGACACGTGCATTCGCATGGATTGTTTGCTTGTAGTCAGCCATCGCGATCGCACTGCGGCAAAGAAAAAGCCCGGCCTCCACGGAGGCCGGGCTTTCCGGTCTTGCGACTTTAGGATGAGGCGAT
>NZ_LFJB01000120.1:0-2845 GCF_006658625.1 Bradyrhizobium sp. UNPF46 | reverse complement strand
GAGGGTCGGGTTGGACGAGCCGGTCTGCAGCACGTTGATCAGGTTCTTGGAGAAGTCCTGGCGCACCTGCACGATCGAGAGGTTCGAGCCGAGCGCGGAGCCCTCCGAGCGCAGCGTGCTCGAAGCCGCATTGAGGCTGGCCAGCACCTTGTTGGTGGCGCCGTTGTCGATGAAGTCGACGCCGTTGACGAGATTGCTGAGGCCGAGTCCGGCCGCGTTGAACACCACGCCGTTGATGCTGAGCGTCGAGCTGCCGGTTTCGTTGAAGACGAGCTTCAGCGTGTCGCCGTTGAGCAGGTTGACGCCGTTGAAGGAGGAATCCTGCGAGGTCGTGTCGATCTGCGCCAGGATGTTGTTGAACTGGTTGACCAGGTTGGAGCGCGCGGTCTGTGCCACGGGATCCTGCACCGGCGGCTGCGCGGTGGTGAAGGCCAGGACACCGGTGATGGTGCCGCCGACGACGCCGCCCGCGGTCGCCGACCCCAGCGTCGAGGAGGCGTATTCGTTGACGGTGGTGACCGTCAGCACGCCGTTGGCGTCGATCGTCGCAGTGAGGTGGTTGGCCTGAAGCTGCGCGTTGAGCTGGTCGAGCGTCTTGACCGTGCCGTTGGTGCCGTCGCCGAAGGTGACGTTGACCGGCGTGCCGCCGTTGAAGGAGGTGAAGGTCAGCGTCTTGCCGCTGATGCCGCCGACGCCCGAGGTGCGCGCCGCGGTGAAGGCGGTCGCAGTTCCCGTGTTGCCGCTGAGGCCGAACGCGCTCAGCGCGTTGCCGGTGCCGGTGATCGAGAGATCGGCGTTGACGCCGGTGGAGATCGCAAGCTGACCGCTGCTGTTGACCGACGACGGGATCTGGCCCGACGTGGTCTGCAGCGTCGCCGCACCATTGAAGATGCTGGCGGTCTTCACGCCGGTGGCGAGGTCGATCGAGTTGAGCAGGTCGGTCAGCGTCGCGCTCTGCAGATAGACCGTCGAGTTGCCGTTGCCGTCGGTGACGACATTGCCGCTGACGCCATAGCCGGTGGCGACACTCGCGGCCGATTGTGGCGTCTGCGCGTTCTTGAAGGTGATGGTGTGGCCGTCGATGTTCAGCGTCGAGCCGTCCTGCACGAGAGTGCCGAGCGAGCCGGCGGTGGTCGACCGGTTCGCGCTCACGGACGCATTGCCTGCGCCGGTCGCCGCGGTCAGACCGAGCTTGTTGAGGAAATCGGCCTTGCCCGTCAGGCTCAGATCGGCGCCGGTCGAGCTCTTCAGCGTGATCTGGCCGCCGCCCGAGATCGAAGATGCCGTCTGGAGCGTGCCGACCGGACCGGCCGCGCCGCTGATGGCGATAGTCGCCGCGCTGGCGCTGATGGTTGCAGTCTTGACGCCGCTGGCGAGGTCGATCGCGGTGAGGACGTCGTTGATGGTCGCTCCGGGCGCGGTCGGCGTTCCCTCGTAGACGATCGAATTGCCGTTGCCGTCGGTGGCGATGTGGCCGCTGGCGTCGAGACCCCAGCCGGTCGGCTGCGTGCTCGGTGCGACGCCGGTGCGGAAGGTGATGCTCTTGCCGTTCACCGTGATGGTGTCGCCGTCCGCGGGCGCGGCGCCGAAGGTCGTGGATGCGGTGGTGCCGACCAGCGTGGCGGTGCCGCTGAGCACGGTGGTGCCGTCGGCCGCGGTCGCCGCAAATCCGACCAACGTGCCGGCGCTCGAGCCCAGCGAGGCGCCAAGCGCGGCAGTTCCCGTGACCGGGGTGACGCCGCCGGCCGCGCCGGTATAGAGCACGTTGCTTTTCGCGGTTGCGCTCGCATAGGAGGTCGTGCCGCGCAGGTCGGCGGGCGTCGCCCCGGGAATGGTGGTGGAGACGTTCGACTTGGTGGAATAGCCGACCGTGGTCTGCAGCGCCTGGTTGGCGATCGACTTGGCACTGTCGATCAGCTTCTGCAGCGAGGTGATGCCGGTGTTGGCGGCCTGCAGCACCTGGACGCCGTTGTTGATGCCGTCGAGCAGGTTGCTGATGTCGCTCGCCCGGTTGTCCAGCCCCTGGGCGGTGAAGAAGTTGGTGGGATTGTCGAGCGCCGTGTTGACCTTCTTGCCGGTCGACAGCCGCTCCTGCGTCGTGGCCAGCAAGTCGGCCGTCGACTGCAGCGACAACAGGTTCTGGCGAACGGACGCCGAGAGAACGATGTTGGACATTGGCGAGTCTTCCTCTTGAACCGGATACGAATCGGCCGCGCGGTCTGCAAAGCGGGCTTTTGTCCAGTCTTAGGGGGTCTCCTTTAAAGTATGGTTAACGCCGGTTTAAGGGATAGGGTTAATGGCCGGTGAAGGCCCCTGCCCGTGTCCGGACGCAAAAAAGACCGGCGGGACAAATGGCCCCGCCGGTCGATTTTATCCAGTTATTTCAGTCGCTTATTACCTGAGTAACTGGAGCACGCTCTGCTGCGAGGTGTTGGCCAGCGACAGCGCGGAGACCGCGATGGACTGGCGGGTCGACAGCGCCTGGCTGTTGGCCGCCTCGACGTTGGTGTCGGCCAGGGTCAGGTTGGACGAGCCGGTCTGCAGCACGTTGATCAGGTTCTTGTTGAAGTCCTGACGGATCTGCACGACCGAGAGGTTCGAGCCGAGGCTCGAGGCTTCCGAGCGCAGCGTGCTCGATGCCGAGTTCAGGTTGGTCAGCACCCGGTTGGCGGCGGCGTTGTCGATGAAGTCGACGCCGACGGTCAGCGAGGCAAGGCCCAGACCCTTCGAGTTGTAGGTCACGCCGGTGATGTTCAGGCTCGACTTGCCGGTCTCGTCGAACACCAGCTTGAGCTGGTCGCCGTTCAAGAGGTTCACGCCGTTGAACGAGGAGTCCTGCGAGGTG
>NZ_LFJB01000144.1:0-2892 GCF_006658625.1 Bradyrhizobium sp. UNPF46 | reverse complement strand
GACCAATCCAGCCCATCTTGATGTGTCAGCTATGTCTCCGAACACCTGTCAGTGATCTGTCCGGTCTAAACAGAAGGCGGGCAATCAGTATTCCAGAGACGCTAGCGTTGGAACTGAGAGGCCGCGGCATACTGGATGCCCCGGTCAAGCCGGGGCATGACAGGTGTGATGAGCAAGTGCGTCCCCCGTCATTGCGAGCGCAGCGAAGCAATCCAGAATCTTTCCACGGAAACAGTCTGGATTGCTTCGTCGCTTCGCTCCCTCGCAATGACGACGAGGGTCTGTAACTTGTCCCAGCCGCCAAGCTTGACCATATCTTCTCCGCACGGAGACAGATCATGATCCAGCAACTGCGCATTTACGAGATTTTCGAGAAGAACAAGGCCGCCTTCCACGCCCGGTTTCGCGATCACGCGGCGCGCATCATGCGAACCAGATATGGCTTCCGGATCGTGGCGATGTGGGAAACGAAATTCGGTGAACGTACCGAGTTCGCCTATCTCCTGGAGTGGCCCGACGAGTCTACCAAGACGTCGGCTTGGGCGGCGTTCATGGCGGACACCGAATGGGCCGAGATCAAGCGGCTCACTCATGCCGAGCATGGGCTCATGGTCGGCCAGATCGAGGATCGCTTGCTGGTGCCGGTGGACTATTCGCCGTCGGCCAGCCTGTTACAGTGACCCGGCCCGGGGACCACGCCCATGATCGACCACACCACCCTCATCGCTTACCTCCTCATCGTGCTCGGCTTCGTCTTCATTCCAGGTCCGGCCACGCTGCTCACCATGGCGCGGGCCGCAAGCTCCGGAACGAAGGTGGGGATCGCGACGGGCGCGGGGATTGCGGCGGGCGATCTGATCCACACCAGCATGGCGATCGTCGGCCTGTCGGCAATCATCGCGACCTCCGCGCTGCTGTTCAGCATCGTCAAATATGCCGGCGCGGGTTTCCTGGTCTATCTCGGCATTCGCGCGATGCTCGACAAGGCGCCGATCGCGCTGGGCAGTGCGCCCGCGATCGGCGCGGGCCGCGCCTTCCGGCAGGCCGTGCTGACCGAAGTGCTCAATCCCAAGACCGCGCTGTTCTTCCTCGCCTTCCTGCCGCAATTCGTGAAGCCGGAGCACGGTTCGATCGCACTTCAGTTGGCGATCCTCGGCCTCGTCTTCGTGCTGCTCGGCCTGCTCAGCACCGTCATATTCGCCGTCGGCGCAGGCCGCCTCGGCAATCTGCTGCGCCGTCATCCAGCTGTCGTGAGGTGGCAGGGCAAGGTGGTCGGGACCGTCTATTGCGCTGTCGGCGTGCGGCTGGCCTTGCAGGAGCGTTGAGGCCGCAAGGGGGATTGGCAACCGGCCGCGTCGCCTACGACTCCGTCTTCGCGCAATGCGCGATCAGCTTCTCCACGAAGCCCGCGCACTTCTCCAGCTCCGCCATCTCCACGAACTCGTCCGGCGTATGCGCCTGCGCGATCGAGCCCGGCCCGATCACCACGGATGGGATATCCGCCATGCTGGCAAACAGGCTCGCTTCGGTGCCGAAGGCGACCTTGGCGTGGTCGTTGCGTCCGGCAAGGCTCTTGGCGAGCGTGACGATCGCGGCATCGGCGGCGGTGTCGAGCGCGGGATAGTCGAGGATCTCCTCGAAATCGATACCGCACTCCTGATGCCTTGCCTTCATCGCGGGCTCGATCTCGGCCTTCGCCCAGGCGACGATCGCGTCGGTCACCTCGCGCGACTCGGTGATGCCGATGCCGCGGCATTCGAAATCCACCGTGCAGGTATCCGGCACGATGTTCAGCGCCGCGCCGCCATGCACGATGCTGGTCAGCAGCGTCGAATGCGGCACGTCGTAGAGGCTGTTGCGTTCGGCCGCGGCCGCAAGCTTCTCGGCGCGGCGGCGGATCTCGACGATCAGCTCGGCCGCATATTCGATCGCGTTGACGCCGTCGGGCGCAATCGAGGAATGGCGGGCGAGCCCGTGAAAGGTCGCGCGCACGCCGTGCTTGCCCTTGTGGCCGATGATGACCTTCATCTCGGTCGGCTCGCCGATGAAGGCGCCGAGCGGCTTGACCATCTTCTTGGCGACCTCGCCGAGCATCGGCCGTACGCCGACGCAGCCGATCTCCTCGTCGTAGGAGATCGCCAGGTGAATCGGCGTTGCGAGCTTGGCCTCCGTCATCTCCGGCACCATGGCGAGGCACACCGCAACGAAGCCCTTCATGTCGGTGGTGCCGCGGCCATAGAGCTTGCCGTCGCGCTCGACCAGCTTGAACGGGTCGTGGCTCCAGTCCTGGCCGACGACGGGCACGACGTCGGTATGGCCCGACAGCACGAAGCCCGGCCGGTGCTCGGGGCCGATCGTGACCCACAGCGAGGCCTTTTGCCCTGTTACGTCGACGAAGCGCTCGCCCTTGATGCCGAACGCGGCGAGGTAGCTCTCGATATGGGCAATCAGCGGCAGGTTGGTGCGGTCGCTGACGGTGTCGAAGGCGACGAGGTCGGCGAGGAGTTTGCGAATCCGGTCGGGTCTTGAGCTCTGCATTGTCTCGTTCTGTCAGGGGATGGAGGCTGAGATGCTTGCAGGAACCATACCAACGTGATGGCTGATTGCGCAAATCAACACCGACCCGTAGCCCGGGTGAGCGGAGCGATACCCGGGACCGCTCGCGGTGAGGGCCCCCGGATATCGCTGCGCTCATCCGGGCTACCAGACCTTGCGTTGCCCGACGGGCAAAACACGCAGGCTGTGGGTCCATCCGGCGCACCAAAAATATTCCACTTTACCGAAATTCGGATATCGCGTATGTATCGCGGCATCCCGGCCCAAGGAAGAGGGGCGTATCGCGATCGTCACGAACGCGGGCCGGGCGGCGGTGGACGCCGATGGCATCGGCGC
>NZ_LFJB01000136.1:0-3059 GCF_006658625.1 Bradyrhizobium sp. UNPF46 | reverse complement strand
CGTCAAAGTTAATGTCAACTAGCGGCTACGCAGTTCCTCATATCATGATACTTCAAATTCGATCGTGGCGAGTTAGTCGCGCTCCGGCAATACATATAATCCGTGGCTTTTTAGGTGCTTAATACTCGGGGGAGTGATGCATTCAGCCAACCGGGCCGCGCGCTCGGCGCGCAGCATCGCCTGCAGCGTGGTCACATTGTCGGGAAGAGAATCATCGGCGCTCATCGCCGACCAGAGAATCACAAGACGCGATCTCTGTCCGAACCGCCGATCGTGCCACCGATTCAAATCCCAGCGATCAGCCCGCCGCCTGCGGTCGCCAGGTATGTTGCGGCATCCGCCAGTCGATGCCCTCCAGCAGGTAGCCAAGCTGGGCTGTTGTGATCGTCACCACGCCATAAGCCGGCGACGGCCACAGGAAGTGGCCGCGCTCAAGCCGCTTGGCGTAGAGCGACATCCCGAGCCCATCGTGCCAGAGGATCTTGATCAGCTTGCCACTCTTGCCTCGGAAGACATAGAGATCGCCGCCGTGCGGATCTCGCTTGAAGGCTTCCTGCACCAGCAAGGCCAGCGAGTTCATGCCGCGACGCATATCAGTGTGGCCGGTCGCAATCCACACCAGCACCCCCGACGCAATGGGGATCACCGCGGCCGTCCATCTGCCAGTGCCGCAACCGCTGCCTTCAGCGTCGCCGCGTCGACCGTGCCCGTGATCCGCATCCGAGCCCGGCAAAAAACTCGATCTCGATCGACCCGCCGCTGCTGACCGGCGCGATCGGACAAGGCGCCGGCCCTGCTTCCGCGACCACCATCGCCGGTACGAAGCCAGCTTGATGAGCAGTATCCTTCTCAGGCAGAAACGACCGTCGCCATCGCAGCAGCAATGAGCGTGAAACACCATAGCGCCGCGCTGTTGCCGCAACTTGGCGCGGTGCCTATAAGCTCTCCAGGACGATCTTGAGCTTCTCGTCCTCGGACCAGCGCCGCCGCCGGCCCGTGTCCACCACCTCAAGCCGTTCGACTTGGGCACTGCGCCTATCACTGTCCATAAGGACAATTCTCAACAACACGCCTCATTCGGCAAGGCGGCCTTCACCGGACGGATACTAAGATCTCATGGGAGATGAAGAAGCAGAAGGCTAGCGCGTAGAAGCACGGTTCAGAACATTGCAGCTCGGGCACCTAGCCACAGCGCCGCGCTTGCCAAGACTGCAACGATGACCAGCTTGGGTGGAAGCCACGATTGGAAATTAGAGTAGTCGCTGCGAAGGCGCAGTACGACACTGCCGATCCCTACAATTACAGCGAGAGTCATCAGCCAGAACGCGCTTCGGTCGTGCCCACCTGCGAACAGGAAGATCGCAAAAAGCGCTATCAACCAGTCCATCCTTGCTCACCTCAGTTCGCAAATGGCCCCCTCCGGGCGGGAGCCGGACAGCGTACGTTTCGGACTATGACGCATTTAACCTGCCAAGTCAGCCGAGCATCGAGAGCCGATCGTGCCAATCCTCCTGTGCACCAACGAGTTCCAAGATGACGTCTTGACTCCCTACTGCAAGGATGCTCCTCACCTTGTAAATTCGACATAGAAAGCTATGCAGGCGCAACGATGGATAAGCGGATATTCCTGATCGTAGAGAGAGGCCGCCAATCTAGTGCTATCCTGACAGCCTTTATGCTTCCCATAACAACGACTGGCACCGCAATCGCATTGACCCTTTTAGCTGTATTCAGCCTGTTTTCGGCCAGCCAAGAAGATTGGCGTCACATATTGCGATTTCCGGCTGCGACACTCCCTATATCGTTGTTCGCCCTCCTTGCCATCAGTATGCTTTGGTCACCTCAGCCGTTCGGACCGGGTGGGGTATCGCACTACGCCAAGCTTTTGCTAATTCCCATTGTCATGGCAGGCACATACAGCCAGCGGCAAGCGATGCACATCGCATATGGCTTCGCTGCGGCTTGTATGGTCTTACTTGTGCTATCTATTGCCTCACTCTCGTGGGGTTCAGGTCCTTGGGGTTGGTTCAAGGGCCCTGGAGTACCTGTGAAGGACAATGCCGTTCAAAGTACCTGTTTCTCACTATGTGCTTTTGGCTTAGGAATATATTCAGTTCAACTCTTGCGAGCAAAGCAGAATTTGACAGCAGTTTGCGCTGGCGTTGTTGCCGTCGCTCTTTTCGCTGATGTTTTCCTGATCACCCTATCTAAGACAGGCGTGCTAATCGCTCTGGCTTTAGCCATACGACTCTTGGCATACATCGACGGGTGGCAAATTCGCGTCGCCGTAGCAATTCCATTATGCCTCGTTGCGGGGCTCGCGGTGAGCTTTTCTAGCGAAGCTCAGCGTCGAGTTAAAGAGATCAGCACCGACCTGCGTGCCCTGAAAGCTGAATCGTCTGAGACTACAAAGCTCGGCGCGACGCAGACACCCTCCCCTCCCCACAAGCCAACAACCGTGTCTCCTAAGACCAAAGAAATTGAGTCCCTTGGAACCATCAGCGCGGAGAGAGCGGAGGTCGTCCTCTCCGGAAAACCCACAATGTCGACTGCAAGTCGGCTCGACTTCTGGAGCAAGGCAGTTGAATTCATCTGGCAATCGCCCATCCTTGGGCATGGGGCCGGAAGCACCAAATCGTTGTATGCTTCTGTTGAAGCGGACAGACCCTCGCCTTATGGTGAGGCGGTTCCCGACCCTCATAATCAGTTTCTTGCCATCGCTATACAAGCCGGGCTTCTCGGGGGGGCCCTTCTCATGAGTATGTGGACAGCACACCTCGTTCTTTTTTGGGGCACCAGTGTTCCTCAAGTGCTGGGACAAGCAGTAGTGCTTCAGAACGTCTTGGGATCACTTTTCAATAGCCAGCTCTCCCAAGTTACCCAAGGTACGCTGTACTGCCTAGCCGTGGGCCTACTACTCGCAATGCTTGTACGACGAGAACCAAACCTTCGCCCGGACGCCTATGCCCTAGATGTGGAGCCTCAAGAGGTTGTCCTTGGTCAGCCCAAGTCTGCTGATCGGCGTTTGTGAGTCTATACCACCGTGGGGCCGGTGCCAG
>NZ_LFJB01000004.1:0-3172 GCF_006658625.1 Bradyrhizobium sp. UNPF46 | reverse complement strand
GCAGGTCGCATCTATCGACTTGACCAATGGCCAATCTGTCAGTGATGTGTCCGAACAGGCGTCAGCTATGTCTCCGGTCTAAACATCGAGCCGGGCGATCACACCGATGTTGCCGAACGAATATCTTGCTCGGCTCGCAGGTTTGACGATGACCGAATCAACCCTGGCGAGCCGGGAAGAGCGAGCCGCGCGACAAATCCGAATTTCGATAAAATGGAATTAGTCTGCGAGGCGGATCAACGGAGGTTGATACAGCCCCGGATTGAGCGGGCGGCACAGCCCCGCGCTTGCTCATTCCGTCATCCCGAGGCGCTCCCCATGGGACGCAACGCGTCCCGGAGCCTCGAAGGATGGACGGCCCCCGCTGCAGCAGGACGCACCCCCCTTCGCAGCCTGGCCGTCATCGCCGTTTGGGGCCCGCCGGCGAGGCCAGCACCTCCGAGACAACGGTCCTCACCCGGGTTATGGCGCGACCGCCATCACGCAGAACGGGCGCAAAAAAACACCCGGCGGTTTCCCGCCGGGTGTTCGTCGAAGTGCTTAGACAGATCTTACCAGTTGCGCTGAGCGCGGAGGATCATGGCGACCGAGTCCTGATCCTTCAGCTGGTAAACCGCGGTCGGCTTGGCCGTCGCGACGTTCGGGACGATACCAACCGTGCCGGAGTACTTCTGGTCGAGATGGGTCCAGGAGACGTCGGCCGAGAAGGTCAGGTTCTTGACCGGGGTCCAACGGGTGACGACACCCAGCTGGCCGATCGCGAAGTCCGGGTTACAACCCGTCACACCTGCCAGGCCACCGAACACGCCGCCAGCACCGCCGGCGCCGCAGAGGGTGGTCTTGGCCAGGGTACCGAACTGGGCCTGAGCGTAGGCACCGTACAGCGAGGAGTTCCAGGACGGATCCCAGTTGTGGGTGTACGCACCGCGGAAGCCCCAGGTCTTGACGGTTTCCTGGGAGCCGCCGGTCACGAACACCGTGTCGGGAGCGCTGGCGAAGCCGAGGCTGCCGTAAGCGCCAGCAACGCTCGAGCTACCGTACAGCGCGTAGGAGCTGCCCGAGAGGTTCTGGAAGTTATAGCGGGTCGCACCGTCGGTGTAGACACCCTGGATGTTGATCGTGTCACCCGCGCCGGTCGGGATGTTCTTGATCGACAGAGCGAGCTGAACGGCCCAGCCCCACTTGTCGTCGGGGTGGCCGGTGGTCTCGGTCGCTCCATAATAACCAACGTGGTTGTCATGCGCGGCCACCGACGCCTGGAAGAGGCCCCAGGCCTGGTCGACACGCACCTGACCGACGAGGTTCGGCGAACGCGAACCGCCGATGGCGTTGGTGCCGTACGAGCCGCCGATCATGCCGCCCGCGGTCGCGCCGGTCATGTTGACGTTGCCGGCCTGATAGTACTGGGTCGCATCTTCAGCCGAGAACGACGCCGTGATGCCCTGGCCGAAGTCGGCGGTGTAGGTGAACTGAGTGACACCAGTGACCGTGCCGCTGCCGCCGACGAGGTTGTCGGTGAGGTTGCCGGGATAGTTGGTCCAGGGCGCGTCGAACTGCGACACGGCCTTACCCATCGTGAAGCCCGCGAACTGGATGAAGGCGTAGTACACGCCGAGCGCACCGGCCGAGGTGTTGCCGTCGGTGCCGTTGACCGAACCGGAGCCGTTCGAACCGACGAGGGCGGTGCCCGCGGCGTTGAGGCCGAGCGTACCGCTGTACTGGGTGCCACCCGTTGCCGAACCGGTGCCCGAATAGTTACCGGTCGTCCAGGTGAAGACCGCATCGAAATAGGTGCGGACCACGCCGTACTCGGTGGCGGTGCGCGTGTCGATGTTCAGGTCTTCACGAGCACGGAAGGTGTAGTAGTTCGCAAGGCGGTTACGCGCGCCGGCAACACCGCCCTGATTCGGATTGAAGTCCGAGTTGGTGTTGAGGTTCGCGTCGGCGCGCAGATAACCACCCAGCTTGATGCAGGTGTCGGTGCCCGGGATGTAGTAGAAACCGGCGCCGTACAGCGAGCAGATCTTCACGTATTCGACCGCCTTGGCCTTCACGGGAAGATCGGCTGCGAACGCCCCGGAGGCGGCCATCAGGCCGGCAGCCGAGCCGAGCAAAAGCGTCTTCGTCAACTTCATTTGGTAAACCTCCAGGTCGATTCAGGGGGCTCGGCTTCCTCGGCGGACACCGCTTCACCCTCATAATTTCCGTTCAATTCAGATCCGTACCGAAAGTCCGGACTGAAACGACAGTGAGGTGCCCCCCCTCCGTCGTGCCTCACGTATAGTTTATAAAAACAACCGCCTCAATTTATTGATTTGATGAAATGTAAGTTCGGCGGGAGATGTTGCGTGAGAGCAACAGGAGCGCCCGACGGCGGCTCTAACGTACTGAATAAAAAGCAAAAAGCCCTCGGGGGGCATCCCGAGGGCTTTCTTGGAGGTCTCACATCGCTGTCCACCGACACGGTCAAGAGCAGCAAAGATTGAGTGCGATGAGACGTAATTCAATTAATTGAGTTCTGCAAGTACTAAACCGCCGAACCGTTTCTTCCGTGCGATGTCCGCCACCATTGTCTATGCGCGATATACGAGACGATTCCCCAATATCCGATTAAAAGACTGAACCAAGGAAACGGGGGGCAGCCACATGATCGAGAAAAAACTCGACAGGGCGATTACGGACTTCATCTGGAACGTCGTCGAAATCCACTCGCAGCTGGAGGACATCCACACCAGCTGGGCCGGGCTGCTCGGCATCACCGAGCCGCAATGGCTGATCCTGATGGCCATCACGGAACTGGACGAGGGACGAGGCGTCGCCGGGATCGAGATCGCAAACAAGCTGCGCGTTCACCCGGCCTTCGTGACCAACCAGACCAAGAGCCTCGAAAGGAGCGGCTTTCTATCGCGCCGGCCGGCAGCGGACGACGCACGCTTCGTCCTGATGTCGCTGACGGCGAAGGCCACGACGGAAATCGAGAAGCTGTCGAAGAGGAAGCTCGCCTTGAACTCGACCATGTTCAACGAGCTCGACGAGAAGTCCCTGGCCGAGCTGAACGCCGCGCTTGCAACGATTGCCAAGAACGCGCGGCTGGCTGCCCGGTTGCTGGCGATCGACGCATCGTGACCCGCCGATGCGCGGCTGACGCTGCTAGAGGCGGGGGGCGGGATCC